>JBLIKM010000061.1:0-8687 GCA_047636295.1 Methylophagaceae bacterium | reverse complement strand
ATTTTTGAACGTCATGGTAAACGATTAACGGGCTTAACCTTATTTGGTCAATCTGTTATTAAAATGGCTGATCGGGTATTACTTGATGTAGAAAATATCAGCCAGCTAGCCGCCGACAGTAAAGATGAACAACTAGGCACCTTATCTATCGCTACGACCCACACCCAAGCGCGTTACGCTTTGCCCAGGGCTATCAAAGCTTTTACGCAACATTACCCCAATGTACATTTAAATATGGTGCAAGGTACTCCAACCGAAATTGCTGAAATGGCCGCCACGGGAAAGGTTGACATTGCTATTGCTACAGAAGGTTTAGCGCAATTTGACGCTTTAGCTATTTTGCCATGCTATGAGTGGAACCGATCGATTGTAGTCCCAGCCAATCACCCCTTATTATCGGAAAAGAAAATAACGTTAAACGCCATTGGCCAATATCCTATTCTGACCTATGTAATGGGACTTACTGGGCGAGCACAACAAGATCAAGCTTTTATTGAACAAGGCTTAACACCTAACGTTGTCTTCACCGCAACGGATGCCGATGTGATAAAAACATATGTCGAACTAGGTTTAGGTATCGGTATCATCGCCAGCATGGCGTTTGATCCTGTTAAAGATGCACCGCTGCAAGCGCTAGACGTGAGTCACCTATTCAAACCAAGCACCACCCATATGGGGATTCGTCGTGGTAGTTATTTACGTGGTTTTAGTTATGCATTTATCGAACACCTTGTACCGCACCTGACACGAAAAGTGGTCGAAAAAGCCATTGCTTAATACTTAATGCACAAGGAAATCAACATGGCTATTTTTGAACCCATCAATCACTCACACGCTTTATTACTGCAGCTTTCAGTAGCTATTAGTAGCAACAATGAGTCAGAAATAAAAACAGTAATAAATGCGCTTGCAAACAATTTAGAACAGATAAAAACTAATACCTCTAATTTACAGCAGCAAGTAACACAGCTTAGTAAAAACCAAACAACCGCAATGAAACAAGCAGCCATTATCATTGCCAAACCAGAACTACAATCAGGCTGCTATATTTTCCCCGGTGAAAAAAGTTTTTTCTGCCCACGATGTTATGACAATCAGGACAATAAAATAGCCACCACACGTCTCAACAGCAAACAAAGAATTTGCCCTGTATGTAGAGCCAGTCTTAAATAGATCTATGTACAAGCAATAGTCGATTAGTTCCTTGTTATTATTTTTGTTGTTCCTTAGTCTAGAATTATTACTCAATAGACTGGCTGGAGGTCTTTGGCGTATGACCAAAAATAATTACCCAGAAAAACGCCAATTTACACGCATTACTATTGAAACGCAGGTCAGCTTTGCCACCAATGATAATGGCGAAGATTCATACAATGGCACCAGCCAAAATCTATCTGCCGGTGGCATTTACCTCACTACAGACCATTCACTAAAATTAGCTAATCACATTAAAATAGTGTTCAACGAAAACGATAGTAGCAATTTAGTCGCCGAAGGCCACATTGTTCGCTGCAAATTTGATAAAAAAGATCCTAATTTATTTCATGTCTCTGTCGAGTTTTCTGAAACGTCTCAATACCTAGAACATTTCATTACTAACAGCATGGTTAAAAATACAAATAATTATGGCTAAAAACAGTAGCTTGGCGTATAATTCTATTGGATATTTGATAGCTAGTTAAGTCACTATCAAATTTAAGCCTAGGGGCGGCCATTAAGCCTGAGACTTTCTTTATAGAAAGAACCCTATGAACCTGATCCAGTTAATACTGGCGTAGGGACAGGCCGTGATACTACATTCACACTTTGTAATAAAGTGCATTCAATGAATTATCCCCTGTCCTTTTTATACATTAAAAAGGCCAACAATGAAGTTTAAGTTTTTACCCGCCGCAATCGCAGCTTTACTTTCCACTCATGCATTTGCTGAAACCTCCGAAGTCGAACTGCCTGCAATGGTTGTCAGTGCTGATTTCAGAGCCAATACAGCTCAAGAAACACCAATTAGCTTAACCACTATCGATAGCGGAGACATTCAATCTCGTGGCGCAGAGCATTTGGAAGATGTTTTAAACATGGCACCAAATGTTAACTTCTCAAGCGGTGCATCACGTGGTCACTATTTTCAAATCCGTGGCATGGGCGAACGTAGTCAATTTGCATCACCTATTAATCCATCTGTCGGCTTGGTTATTGATGATATTGATTTTAGTCGAAGCGGCGCAGCGGCTACATTGTTTGATGTTGAACAGATTGACATTCTACGTGGCCCACAAGGTACAGCCTATGGTGCAAATGCCCTTGCGGGTTTGATAACGCTAAAAAGCAAAGATGCAACTGAAGATTTAGACGTTCATTTTGAATCGACGATAGCTGAATACAATACTCGCAGTGTTGGTCTCGCTGTCGGTGGTCCACTTATTGAAAATACCTTACTTGGCCGTTTTGCCATCCATACAAATAAGTCTGATGGCTATACTGAGAATAAATTTCTCAATAAAGACAATACAAATAATCGTGATGAAACCACGATCAGAACAAACCTTAAATGGCTAGCTACAGATAAGCTGACTCTTTCATTAAAGTATTTACATCTTGATATTGATAATGGCTATGATGCATTTACTTTTGATAACAGCAGAAATACCTTATCAGATCAACCAGGAAGAGATAGCCAAAAAACAAATGCTTTTTCTTTACGTGCTGATTGGGATATTTCATCAGCAGTCAGAATGGAAAGCATCTTAAGCCACTCAAACTCAGATTTAGAATACAGCTTTGATGAAGATTGGTCCTATGACGGTCAATTTAATGCTGCCTTATTCCCATACAGTTCATTTGATCAGTATCAACGTGATAGAAATAATGATTCTGTTGAGTTTCGATTATTATCTAATAAAGATGGTCGTATTTTCAATGGTAGTACTGACTGGGTCATCGGTTTCTATTATGCAGCTCAAGATGAAGACTTAGTTCGTAATTACACCTATTTAACTGAAGTATTCACAAGTCGTTATGACACAAAAAATACAGCAGTTTATGGCCAGTTCGACAGTGCATTAACTGAAAAGCTGACATTAATTACCGGTCTTCGAGTTGAGTATTGGCAAGCAGATTATTTAGATTCAAACAGTATCAACGCTGATCCTAATGAAACTTTATATGGTGGGAAACTAGGCCTCAACTACCAATTTACACCAGAACTTTTGGCATATACTAGTCTCTCACGTGGCTACAAAGCAGGCGGCGTGAATACTGATGGTAGACTCCCAAATTCAGAACTGGGCTTTGATACTGAGTATCTATGGAACTTAGAAGCAGGGCTTAAATCATCTTGGCTTGATGATACCTTAAATACTAATATCAACGTATTCTATGCTCAACGCAAAGACCAACAAGTTCAAAGTTCATTACTCACTGTTCGCCCTGACCTCAGCACAGAGTTTGTTGGTTATCTTACCAATGCAGCTGAAGGTGAAAACATGGGTATTGAAGCAGAGCTAGACTGGCTAGTCACTAATGATTGGCGCTTATTTGCTAATTTAGGTCTATTAAGAGCAACATTTGAAGAATATGAAGATCCGAATGGTATTGATGTTTCTGGTCGTGACCAAGCTCATGCACCTAAATATCAATTTGCTGCTGGAACAGAATATTACATTGGTCAAAACTGGACTTTGAAAGCAAATGTAGAAGGAAAAGACGGTTTCTACTTCTCAGACCGACACAATGTAAAAGCTAAATCTTATGCACTAGCGAATGCCAGTATTGAATATGCAATAGAATCCTGGAGAGTTAATCTCTGGGGTAGAAATTTATTCGATAAAGATTATGCCGTGCGTGGCTTTGGTAGCTTTGGTAATAACCCAGGAAATGGCTACATCACTGAAACCTATACTCAGCAAGGTGAACCTCGCGTTATCGGGTTAACATTAAGCTATGACTACTAAACTCTAACCGATGTTAAAGGGCTCTCCATGAGCCCTTTTTACTTTCAAAATCAAGGTACCACATGCGTATTTCAATAGATATCAGCCTCTACCCACTCACTGAAGGTTTTGTCGAACCTATCCTAGCCTTCATCAATAAACTTGAAACTAACCCAAAACTTATCGTTAAACGTAATAGCTTGAGCACCCAAGTGTTTGGTGAATATCGTGATGTAATGGATATGATGGATGCAGAAATTGAACAGGTATTCAACGTCATGCCACACAGTGCATTTGTATTAAAAATGGTCGGAACAGACCGTGCTAATGTCATTGATAAATAAACATGTCAGATTGGTTAACCTTCATTATTGATGCATTTACCCTTATGTCGGGCTGGGAGCTTTTCGCAGCCCTACTCGGCATGGCTTACATTATCTTTGCCGCCAGAGAATCACAATGGTGTTGGCCCATCGCCTTTATCAGCACCCTCATTTACACCATTTTATTCTGGGAAGGTCAACTTCCCATGCAAGCCCTGCTCAACTTCTACTATATGGGCATGGCAATTTATGGCTATATGTTATGGCGTAAACATGGCGCCGCCGAAGATAAGCTAGCCATAACCAGTTGGTCGTGGTCAAAACAGTTTACATTTCTATTAATAGCCACAGTGCTCAGTGTGATCACCGCCTATTACCTACAAGTAACCGAAACCTCACAAAATCCTTACCTTGATGCCAGCGTAACTATCTTCTCAGTAATGAATACATGGTTGATGGCCAAAAAAGTCTTACAAAATTGGCTGTATTGGGTGGTGATTGATGCCGCGGCGATCGTGCTTTATGCCCAATCAGGTTATTTCGCCACCGTAATCCTATTTTCTGTTTACACTATCCTTGCGATTATCGGCTTTATTAGCTGGCAAAAACTTTATCGGCAGCAAAGCAACTAAATCTTTTCTAAGGATTACAGATGCAGAATATAGAAGCCTTTCAAAACCAATCACCTCATATTGGCCAAGATGTTTTTATTCATTCATCCGCCAGCGTTATTGGTGATGTGCATATAAACCAAGATAGTTCAATTTGGCCGGGCACGGTCATTCGAGGTGATGTGAACTTTATTCACATTGGCGTAGGTAGCAATGTGCAAGATCTCAGCATACTTCACGTTAGCCATAAATCAAGCTCACAACCAGACGGATCTCCTCTTATTATTGGCGATCATGTCACCATCGGTCATCAGGTGTTATTGCATGGTTGCACGATAAAAGATGAATGCTTAATTGGCATGGGCAGTATTGTGATGGATAACGTCGTGGTGCAAAAAAATGTCATGTTAGCTGCCGGCAGTTTAGTGCCCGAGGGTAAGGTGTTAGAAAGTGGTTATTTATATTTAGGTCGCCCCGCTAAACGCATACGCCTTCTTACGCAAGATGAAATCGCGCACTTCATGTACTCGGCCAACCAATACATCACCTTAAAAAATCAATATCTGACCTAACGTAAAATATTAAACCGTATCAATTGAAAGTCACCTCTTCAGCCCCCACTTATTTACTGTATTCCCACTTTCCTTCTTAAAGGTACATGCCATGTTTTATGAATTAACAGTCGTACAGTTCAGCAAGATGCTTACAAACTTAAGTGCCATTCTAGAAAAAGGCGAACAGTTCGCCGGGTCAAAAAAATTCAGTGTTGATGTGTTACTTAATTCTCGTTTGGCACCTGATCAATTTACTTTAATCCGCCAAGTACAAATTGCCTGCGATACCGCTAAGTTGGGCGTAGCTCGTTTGGTCGGTCAAGTTGATTCAGCACCTAAACATGAAGATACAGAAACCACACTCCCTGAACTACAAACGCGTATTAAAGAAGTAATAGATTATTTATCTGGTTTTACGCCAGCCGATTTTGCCGATGCCGCCACTCAAAAAGTATCGCAAGCACGCTGGGAAGGTAAGTATCTAACAGGACAAGAATTTGCCATTCAACATGCTATTCCTAATCTCTATTTCCACGTGACAACGGCTTACGCAATTTTGCGTCATAACGGCGTAGAAGTTGGCAAAAAAGATTATTTAGGTCCAATGCCTTATAAATCTTAGTTTCTATTTAATGAACAAACAACACTCTTCATTAATTGTCATATTAGGTCTTTAAACTCTAGCTGATTGGCACGTCTAGAACCTGTCATTCAGCTTGGTGACAGTTTAACTGCACGCCGTTATTCCCTTATATTTTAATAAGAGTTGTTATGACCGATCATTCTGCTAAATCATCCAAGCTCGAATCTTTAATTACCAATGCACTGAGTCGCCGACGTTTTATGCAATCGGTTGGTCTTGTTGGCGCAGGCACCTTTTTAGCCGGCATGCCGATTACGCAGGCAATATCTGCCACACCATCCAAATTACTCGATTTTGATGCCCTGCCCGCCAGCACCAATGATCAAGTCATCGTCCCAAAAGGTTATCGTGCCGACGTCCTGATTTCTTGGGGTGATCCTCTTTTTCCCGATGCACCACAATTTGATCCCTCTGGTAAAGCTAATGCCGCCGCTCAAGCACGTCAATTTGGTGATAATAATGACGGCATGTCGTGTTTTCCCCTCAGCACTGAGCGTGCTGTGATGGTGGTGAATAATGAATACACCAATCAAGAATACTTATTTGATCATGACGGCACGACACTAACTACTGACGACGTAGCCAAAAGCCAGGCCGCACATGGTGTGTCTATTTTTGAAATCGTCCGACAAGGTGAAACATGGCTCGTCGATCAACAAGGCAAACTTAATCGTCGCATCACAGCTAATACACTGATGCACATAACTGGCCCTGCCGCTGGCCATCGTTTATTAAAAACCGAAGCTGATCCGACTGCAACTCAGATTTTAGGCACCATTAATAATTGCTCTAATGGCAAAACACCATGGGGAACCTATTTAACCTGTGAAGAAAACATTAATTTCAACTTTGGTAGTACCGCGCCACATAAAGAAACTGCAGAACAAAAACGTTATGGTTTTAAAGGTGGAAAGTCACATTACCAATGGGAACAACACGACACTCGATTTGATCTCAGTAAAAATCCAAATGAAGCGAATCGCTTTGGTTGGATAGTCGAAATCGACCCAATGGATCCAGATTCCACTCCTCTAAAACGTTCAGCTTTAGGCCGTTTTAAACATGAAAATGCCGCCATCACCGTCAACAAAGACGGTCATGTCATAGTGTATATGGGCGATGATTCAAGAGGCGAACATATCTATCGTTTCATTTCTAAATACACATACGATGCTACGCAACCCGAACAAAATAGAGACTTATTAGCTGAAGGCACACTTTATGTCGCCCGATTTAATGGCGAACATGATGCCCTACGTGGACGTGGCGAATGGCTAGAGTTAACCCATGGCAAAAATGGCCTGACGACTGAAGCTGGCTTTGCCGATCAAGCTGAAGTACTTATTTATGCACGCCAAGCCGCCAGCATTGTCGGTGCAACCAGCATGGATCGCCCAGAATGGATTGCCGTTCACCCTGATCAAAATACGATTTATTGCACCTTAACCAATAACAAAGAACGTGGTTCTGAAGAACAGCCTCTCAATGGCCCCAACCCACGAGCCGAGAATCATTACGGCCAAATTGTACGTTGGCAACCACTATTAAATGACCACACCGCCGATGAATTTGAATGGGATCTGTATCTACTTGCAGGCAACCCAAGTGTTTATGATGATGCCCGTGCTGGTACAGCTAATATCACCACCGATAATATGTTCAATAGTCCCGATGGTATTGGCTTTGATGCCGCTGGTCGCTTATGGATTTTGACTGATGGTAAATACATCAATGAAGGCAAATTTGCTGGCATGGGTAATAACCAAATGTTGTGTAGTGATCCTGCAACCGGAGAAATAAAACGTTTTATGACCGGCCCCATCGCCTGTGAAATTACCGGTTTATGTTTTAGCGAAGATAACAAAACCTTATTTGTCGGCATCCAACATCCCGGTGAACAAAATACCCCGTCGCACTTCCCCGCCGGCGGCGATAGCAAGCCACGCTCATCGATTGTGATGATTCAACGTAAAGATGGCAGATCATTTGCTGAATAGTCGCTTGAAGTTGTGCAACATGGAATGATTGAACCAATTTGTTAAACCTGTCATTGTTTGTATCAATAAAGATCAAATTTATTCCAGCCACTAAAATCGTGGCTTCAGCTAGGATACTTGAACCTAGCCCTGACTATGTCAATCATTAGGGCACTCACCCCGGAGAAAACATGAGAATCATTATTTTATTGTTGGTTTCACTGTTCTTAACAGCTTGTACTGGAATGCCAGAAAACATAACGCCCGTAAAGAAATTTGAATTAGATCGTTACTTGGGAAAATGGTATGAAATAGCTAGATTAGATCATTCATTTGAACGTGGCCTTGAGAAAATCACAGCTGAATATACCTTGAGAGAAGATGGCGGTGTTTCAGTTATCAATCGAGGCTATTCCCCGAAAAATGATGAATGGAACGTGGCCGAGGGAAAGGCGTACTTCGTCAATGATGAAAATGAGGGATACCTCAAAGTTTCATTTTTTGGTCCCTTTTACGGTTCATATGTAATCTTTGAACTGGATGAAGAAAATTATCAATATGCTTTTATATCTGGGCCTAATACATCCTATTTGTGGCTTTTATCTAGATCGCCAACGTTACCACAGGAAATAATTGCTAGGTTTATACAAA
>JBLIKM010000060.1:0-8738 GCA_047636295.1 Methylophagaceae bacterium | reverse complement strand
AAGGCCATTATAATAGCAAAAAGGCCGCTTAAAAAATAAGCGGCCTTTTTGCTATTTGCTATCAGGATTACTTGATAAACAGCATCTCTTGGTACTTAGGTAGCGGCCATAATTCATCAGCTACTTCGGTTTCTAAGATGTCAGCATGCGTGCGAACTTCGATCATTAATATAAGGATAACCTTGGCACAATATTGCATGTGCTCTTCTGTCGTTGCAAAATCATGTTTTGCTATCGCTTTATTAAGTTCTGTTACTGCAGCTAGCATTGCATTTGACTCCAATGCGACTTTTTTGGCGATTGAATTATCAATCTCAATACCCATTTCGGCCATACTTGAACTGGTTATTGATAGTTCAGCAAGATAAGCAATTGCGGCCGGATAAATTAATGTTTTAGCCATGTCGATAACAAGTTTTGCTTCTACATCGATAGATAAAATGTACTGCTCTGCATAGACTTCATAACGACTTGCAAGCTCGATATATGATAAAACCCCCGTGCTGTCAAATAATGTTTTGATATAGTCTTCACGTAATACGGGTAAGGCATCAGCCGTAGTAGGGATGTTTTGCAAACCACGCTCAGAAACGGCTTTTTCGTGCCATTCTGATGAATAACCATCACCGCCAAACACTATATTGCCATGAAGATCCATTAACTCTTTAAGTACCGCTACAACAGCATCTGCTTGCGAAATATCTTTCTTCAATTCAGTTTCTAGTTTGCCGGCGATCCAAGTAAGTGAATCGGCTAGCATAGTATTCATTGCCACCAATGGACCTGAAACTGACTGTGATGAACCTACTGCGCGGAACTCAAAGCGGTTGCCAGTAAATGCGAAGGGTGATGTGCGATTACGATCACCTGGATCACGTTCAAACTTAAGAATTTGTGACAAACCAAGATCCATGGTGCCACCTGACTTTGAGTTAGTAATTTTGCCATCTTTGATATCTTGGAAAACTTTTTCAAGTTGATCGCCAAGATAGACTGAGAGAATGGCTGGCGGTGCTTCATTGGCACCCAAACGATGGTCATTGGCGGCCGAAGCAATAACGGCACGTAATAAGGGGCCAAATTTATGAACACCACGAATGACTGCACCACAGAATAATAAGAAGTTTAAGTTATCGTGGGGTGTTTTACCAGGATCGAGTAGATTACCTTGAGTTGCATTACTGACCGACCAGTTGACGTGTTTACCTGAACCGTTGATGCCTGCAAATGGCTTTTCATGTAACAAACAAAGGAAACCATGTTTCTTTGCTGTCGCTTTCATCAGCGTCATCATCAATTGTTGATGATCGGCTGCTATGTTGGCGGCTTCGAAATAGGGTGCAATTTCAAACTGGCCTGGCGCAACTTCATTGTGGTGCGTTTTAGCAGGAATACCTAGTCGATATAACTGATCTTCAAAGTCTTGCATGAATACTTGAACGCGTGCTGGAATTGTACCAAAATAATGGTCATCAAACTCTTGACCTTTTGCTGGTGGTGCACCAAATAATGTACGACCCGCTAGCAATAAATCAGGACGACTGTTGGCAAAGTTGCTATCAACAAGGAAATATTCTTGCTCAGCACCACAACTTGAATTTAAGGGTGCAATTTCAGTTTCACCCATCAGTGATAAGACTTTGTTGCCGGCCTTATTCATGGCATCGATAGAGCGCAATAATGGGATTTTTTTATCGAGTGCTTCACCTGTCCAAGACATGAAAACACTTGGAATCATCAATGTCGAGCCGTTATCCGTGTGCATGATATAGACGGGACTTGTTGGATCCCAAGCAGTATAACCACGCGCAGCGTTAGTCATACGAATACTACCGTTAGGGAATGAAGAGCCGTCTGGTTCACCTTTAATTAGTAGGCTGCCAGTGAATTCAGTAATTGCCTTACCTTCTGAATCACTAATGATAAAACCATCGTGCTTCTCAGCTGTGATGTTGGTCATTGGATAGAAAATATGTGAGAAGAACTTAACATCTTTAGACAGGGCCCATACTTTCATTGCCGCTGCAACAACTTCAGCTGTTGCCCCATCGAGTGGCGCCCCTGTTTTCACTGTGTTTTTAATGGCTTTGAAGGCTGTTTTAGATAAGGATTCTTCCATTTTTGCCAAGTTAAATACATCCGCTGCCCAGATTTCATCTAAAGGCTTGGGTGTTTTAACCGTCATTGTTTCACGGTTTGTTATTTGGTGAATTGCTTGAATGCGGGATTCATTACCACTCATTATTCGTTTCCTCGACTATAAATTTATTGTTAATTGATTTGGAATTTTCAGTTTTAATAATTTGATGATACATCGATAATAGTCATTGAGTTATGGTCGCTTGAAATGTTTTTGAAAAAACTATTGTCTACTTATGATTAAGAAATTCAAGTTATTCATAAATCTGGGCGAGTTCACCTTAACTAAGCGTTTACTAAGAACAAGCAATAACTAGACCATCAATTTAGAATGGTAAAATTGGCTAATTTAACGCAGAATTTTTGTGTGCAAAATCCACTTCCATGATCCATATCGGTGCATTGCGCCCTAAGATGGTGCGTATACTGCGGCTTATCAATAATGAATCTTAACTATATTTTGTCTCTGTTTTTTGCCTTGAAAGCGTGTAAAGAATAGGACTTTTTAAGTCCCAGTAAAAAGCTAAGTATAAGATCTGGTATGATCTATAACCTTGTATCATAAAGCAATCAATTCATGACCTATTCTATAATCGAACAAGTAACCCAACAACTATTATTGCCTGCTGGATTGGTTGAAGCTAATTTAGAACAGACACTCGCCTTAACCATGGGCCGTGGCGTTGATTATGCCGACCTTTATTTTCAGCAATCACGGCAAGAAAATTGGTTGTTAGAGGATGGCATTATCAAAGATGGTGGCTATCATATTGAACAAGGCGTCGGTGTTAGAGCATGTAGCGGCGAAAAAACAGGGTTTGCTTATTCCGACGACTTAATTTTACCCGCATTGCAAGATGCTGCCAAAGCGGCACGTGCTATTTCCCGCCAAGGTGCGGACGGAAAAGTGCAAGCTTGGAAACGTACGGTCGCACCTAAATTTTATGCCGAAACAGATCCTTTGGCAGTGTTAACCGTTGAACAAAAACTCGCTTTATTGCACCAAGCTGATGCTACAGCGCGAGCTGCTGATCCGCGCGTTACCCAGGTTAGCGTCAGTCTGGCGGGTGGTTTAGATACCGTATTGGTCGCAGCCAGTGATGGTACGTTTGCTGCAGATATTCGACCTTTAATAAGGATGAATGTATCGGTCATTGTGGAGTCCAAAGGGCGACGTGAACGAGGCAGCGCTGGTGGTGGTCGACGCTTAGATTATCGCTATTTTCAAGATAATAATTTACCGATAACTTACGCTAAAGAAGCGGTGCGGCAAGCCTTGGTAAATTTGGAAGCAATTGATGCTCCAGCGGGCAATATGCCGGTAGTGCTTGCGTCAGGTTGGCCTGGTGTATTACTGCATGAAGCCGTTGGACATGGTCTAGAGGGCGATTTTAACCGCCGTGGTAGCTCCGCTTTTTCTGGCAAAATGGGTGAGATGGTGGCGTCACCATTATGCACGGTAGTGGATGATGGCACCTTGCAAGATCGTCGAGGTTCATTATCTATCGATGATGAAGGTGTGCCGACAGAAAGGACTACTTTAATTGATAAAGGCAAGTTAAGCGGTTACATGCAAGATAAACATAATGCACGCTTGATGGGAAGCCGAAGCACGGGTAACGGTCGCCGTGAATCTTATGCTCATTTACCGATGCCACGAATGACAAATACGTATATGTTGCCTGGGGAACATGAGCCTGAAGAAGTTATTGCCTCAGTCAAAAAAGGTATTTACGCCGTTAATTTTGGAGGCGGTCAAGTGGATATTACCTCTGGTAAGTTTGTATTTTCAACCAGTGAAGTGTACCTGATTGAAAATGGCAAAATTACTCGACCTGTGAAAGGAGCAACACTGATAGGAAATGGGCCAGAAGTAATGAGCCGTATTAGCATGGTCGCTACTGATTTAGAGTTAGATAGTGGTGTTGGTAATTGTGGCAAAGAAGGTCAAAGTGTACCCGTAGGTGTTGGTCAGCCGACATTAAAAATAGATGGTTTAACAGTAGGTGGAACAGCGTGACAACAAAACACAAGGCAATTGCCTTAATTTCAGGTGGTTTAGATTCACTTTTAGCCGTGCGTGTAATGCAAGAGCAAGGCATTGAAGTTGAGGGCATTAACTTTTACACAGGATTCTGTGTTGAGGGTCATACTCATGCTATCCGTAATACTGATAAAGATAAACAAAAACGCAATAATGCATTGTGGGCGGCCGAACAATTAGGTATTAAACTGCACATCGTTGATGTTATTGAAGAATACAAAGATGTGTTACTCAACCCTAAACACGGCTATGGCGCCAATATGAATCCTTGTTTAGATTGTAAAATATTCATGGTGGGTAAAGCCGTTGAATGGATAACAGAAAATCGTAAAGATGGCTTTGATTTTATTATTACCGGTGAAGTTATCGGCCAACGACCCATGTCGCAGCGCAAGCAAACAATGCCAGTTGTTGCCAAAGAATCCGGCGCTGAAGATCTTTTAGTACGACCTCTATGTGCTAAAAACTTACCGGCCACTAAGCCCGAACGGGAAGGCTGGATAGAGCGCGAAAAAATGTATGATTTTAGCGGCCGTACTCGTAAACCTCAGATGGCATTAGCAGCAGAATACGGTTTTACAGATTATCCGATGCCTGCCGGGGGTTGTTGCTTTCTAACAGATAAAAATTATTCCGACAAACTAGTTGATCTTTGGGATGCACGCGGTACTCGAGATTATGAGATGGATGACATTATGCTCTTAAAAGTCGGCCGTCACATTCGTCCCAAACCGGAGTTTAAACTGATCATTGCCCGTGATGGCGGTGAGAGTAAATACTTGGAAGGCTACCGTAAACAATTCGTGACCATTCAAGTTATCAGTCATAATGGCCCTTTGGCTATGGTCGATGGTGATATTAAAATTGAAGATTTTGAATTAGCGGCTGGTGTTGTTGCACGTTATGGACAAGGTCGCGATGCCGAACAGGTTGAGGTGCATATCTCTGTCCCTGGTGAAGATGTTAGAATAATTAATATCAAACCATTGTCAGTCGAACAGGTGAATGAGGATTGGCATGTATGAGTGAGTACGAATTAGATGCCAGACGCATGTTATGTCCTATGCCTGTTATCAAAACGCAAAATAAGATTAAAGAATTAGCCGTTGGTGATATATTAAATGTTATTTGTACCGACCCAGGTGCATTGAGTGATATTCCTGCTTGGGCAAGGATTAATGGTCACACGATTTTGGGACATCAGGACAATGAGGATGAAATCACCATTACCGTGCAGGTGGGTGGTTAAGCCTATTTTATAAGGCGTTTTAATTAACGGTTTAACGTGTAATTTCATTGAAATTCAACTAGATTTAGCTCTAAATTTATGAGCATTTTTGTAGTAACTAAACGTAAGTATTAAGCATAGTAATTTAAAATTGGAGAAAATTAATGTCAGTCGAAAACGTGCTTCAAATGATTAAAGATGAGGAAGTTCTGTTTGTGGATTTCCGCTTTACAGATACACGCGGTAAAGAACAACACGTTACCTTCCCTGCACACAGTATTGATGAAGATACCTTTGCCGAAGGTAATATGTTTGATGGTTCATCAGTGGCTGGTTGGAAAGGTATTAATGAATCAGACATGATTTTGATGCCCGATCCAACAACCGCAGTATTAGATCCTTTTATGGACGATACGACGCTAATTATCAGTTGCGATATTATTGAACCTGCCACTATGCAGGGTTATGAGCGTGATCCTCGTAGTGTTGCTCATCGTGCTGAAGCGTATATGCAATCAACGGGTCTAGCTGATACGGCTAATTTTGGTCCTGAAAATGAATTTTTTATCTTTGATGATATTCGTTGGGGAAGTGATATATCAGGTTCATTCTACAAAATTGATTCTGATGAATCTTCATGGAATACGGAAAAAGTCTATCCTGATGGTAATAAAGGCCATCGTCCAGGTTTAAAAGGTGGATACTTCCCTGTACCTCCTGTCGATTCGTTACAAGATATTCGCAGCGCAATGTGTTTAACGCTGGAAGAAATGGGTCAAGTTACTGAAGTTCATCACCATGAGGTAGCCACTGCAGGTCAATGTGAACTGGGTGTTAGGTTTAATACTCTAGTTAAAAAAGCAGATGAAGTTCAACAGCTTAAGTATGTAATACATAACGTTTCACATGCTTACGGTAAAACAGCAACCTTTATGCCTAAGCCACTAGTAGGTGATAATGGCAGTGGTATGCACGTTCATATGTCTTTATTTAAAAAGGGTGAAAACTTATTTTCAGGTAATAAATACGGTGGTTTATCAGAAACTGCACTTTATTATATTGGTGGTGTTATCAAACACGCCAAGGCATTAAACGCATTTACTAACGCCAGTACAAACAGCTACAAACGTTTAGTACCGGGTTATGAAGCGCCTGTCATGTTAGCCTATTCTGCACGTAATCGCAGTGCATCAATTCGCATTCCTTTTGTTAATAATCCAAAAGGTCGTCGTATTGAGGTACGGTTCCCTGATTCAACCGCTAACCCTTACTTGTCATTCGCAGCCCTATTAATGGCTGGGCTTGATGGTATTAAAAACAAGATCCACCCTGGCGATGCAATGGATAAAGATTTGTATGACTTGCCTGCTGAAGAAGCAGCACAAATTCCGCAAGTTTGTTATAGCTTAGATCAAGCATTAGATGCCTTGAATGAAGATCGTGCATTCTTAACGGAAGGTGGTGTGTTCACTGATGACATGATCAATGCTTATATTGAACTGAAAATGAGTGAAGTAACCCGTCTTCGTATGGAAACGCATCCTGCTGAGTTTGATATGTACTACAGCGTTTAATTCCACATCTGAATTAAATTGCGAAAACAAACGTCCCCGCCTTTATGCATTAAGACGGGGGCGTTTTTTTATGTCTGATAGTTGCAGTTATTATGTCGTAGGACTATGATTTATATTATGAAATATTATACTTTATTGTTATTACTTATTAGCCTATCAGTGCAAGCTGACGTTTATCGTTCGATCGATAAACAAGGTAATGTTATCTTTTCTGATACAGCGAGTGATAATGCAGAAAAAATAGAACTTCAGGAATCGTATACTTACACGCCACCAGTAATTATTGATTTAGCTGAAGATGAGCCATCACCAGACCTCGTTGAAATCGCAGTGCCAAATTACACCGTAAGCATCGTATCGCCTAGCCAAAATGAAGCTATTCGTGCAAATGCAGGAAATATCACGATCAGCAGCACGATCACACCTGCACTTAACACTGAAAGAGCTGATAAATTAGTATTTTCACTGGATGATCAGTTAAAAAGTGCAGCACAAGACACCAATAGTTACACTTTTACTAACGTCGATCGAGGCAGTCATATCGCGGTTGTTTCTGTAGTTGATAAAACGGGCAAAGTAATAAAAGCAAGTAAGTCCATATTATTTCATCTTCAACGAGCTGTTGCTAACTAACAATCTGCTAATATAAAGTGCGCACTTATTTGGTGCGAACAGCGAGTCGTGAACCATTTTATTTCAATTTAATTAACTTTATTAAATCCGAAAAATTATGTGTTTTAATATTAAAGATAATAAATTCAATGGGATGAGAATTATGACGTACATGGTCTACAAACTTGGATCATTACTTGCTCTAATGAATTCATGATTAATTTTTTGAATGAAATTAGACTATGACCGCTTTATTAGCCTGCCAAGATATTATTGAAAATCTCACTACGGCGATTGTGGTGATGGATCATTCTCTACGTGTAAATAAACTCAATTCAGCGGCAGAAATATTGTTTGGTATGAGCCAACGTCAGGCTGAATATATACCAATTCAAGCCATGTTACTGGGCGAAGGTGATTTATTAAAAAGCTTAGAGCGTGTGCAAAAAACAGGGCAGCAATTAATTGAGCGCGAAGTTAAATTATATATTCCTAGTGCTGGCGATATCGTTGTTGATTGTTCTATTAAACTTGTAGAAATGGAAGGAGCTGAACAGCCGTTTATATTGTTAGAGTTGGCGCAGTTAGATTTTCAACAGCGGATCAGTCGTGATGAGAGCTTACATACACAGCAGCAAGTATTGCGCGGCCTTGCCCATGAGATAAAAAATCCACTAGGCGGCTTAAGAGGTGCGGCGCAGCTATTAGAGCGTCAACTAGATTCAGCAGAATTAAAAGAATATACCGCCATTATTATTAGTGAGGCGGATCGTTTACAAAATTTGATGACTAAAATGTTGGGATCACACCATCAGACTGAGCAAGCTTCGGTAAATATTCATCAAGTATTACAACGAGTGAGACAGCTTGTGTCTGCAGAGGTTGATCATCGATTGATCTTTAAAGGTGATTATGATCCTAGCATTCCAGATTTATTTGTTGATTTTGATCAGTTAGTACAAATTTTCCTCAATATAGTGCGAAACGCAGTACAAGCGTTAGATGGCACTGGGAGAATTGTGCTGAGAACAAGAGCAATACGCAATATCAGTATTGATCAAAAACGCTATCGTTTAGGTGTTTGTATTGATATTGAAGATGACGGTCCAGGAATTCCCAAATTGTTACAAGAAAGTATATT
>JBLIKM010000059.1:0-8847 GCA_047636295.1 Methylophagaceae bacterium | reverse complement strand
TTGATCAGGGTACTTTGGCTGATATTGCGCCAACAATGCTAAATTTAATGGATTTACCTATTCCAGCGGAAATGAGTAAACATTTACTCGTTGCGTTGAAATCGGTGAATGTAGAGTGAAGTAAGGTAAGAGTTGTTAATAGTGTTCATTCGGTTTTACTTATCTGTATTGTTACTCGGTAGTTGTTCGTGGGCAAATGCCGATGGCAATACTAAAGTCGCACCCGCTCTAGAGCTAAAAGCGGTTAAAACAGAAATTCAATTACTAAGTGATAACGTAAACCTAAATAAAGCATCCAAAGAAAGCTTATTTAAACAATTAAAACAACAAAGCCTTGATGTGTCCGAGCTCAATAAAGAGCTGCGTCTACTTGGGCAAAAAATGAATAAGTTATCGGTTGACTTAAGCCAATTAAACTTGAAACAACAGCAACAGCATGAAACGCACAGTCAACAGCTAGCCGCACTTAATCAACAAATTCGCGCCGCCTATATTAATGGCCAACCGAACATAATAAAGGTAATGTTGAATCAAGAAAGTCCGGCAACACTATCTCGGAGTACGGTTTATTATCGTTATTTCAATCAGGCTCGCCAACAACAACTCAGTAAAATAACGGCAACATTGCAAAACTTAACAATAGATCAAAAAATGTTGTTTGCTGCGCAAAAAAAACAGCAACAACTTCATACTGAACAAGAATTAAAACGGACAGCACTCAAAGCAAAGGCGAAGCAACGTAAGGTAACGCTTGCGGTGCTGGATAAAAAAATTAGCAGCCAAGGTGCTCGATTACAGTTACTACGCGAACAGGAGTTGTCTCTACAGGCTTTATTGCTCTCATTGAATAAGGCTAAGAAGCGGGAGATGAACAAGCCTAAAAAGCAGGATAGTCCGACATCTTCGCCGCCAAATAAACAGCAAGCTTTTGCTAAAAATGTTGGTGCTTTAGTCTGGCCAGTGAAAGGGAAATTACTGGCACACTATGGCAGTCCAAGAAATCTTGGTAAACTCACGTGGCAAGGTATTATGATCGCGGCTACATCTGGAGACGATGTTGTCTCGGCTGCAGCCGGAAGAGTTGTTTTTGCTGATTGGTTGCGAGGATTTGGCTTATTGCTGATTATTGATCATGGCGATCAATATATGACCCTATATGGAAATAATGAATCGCTACTAAAGCAGGTTGGCGATGAGGTGGAAGCGGGCGATCTTATTGCTCAAAGTGGTGAAAATGATGTACGCCAACAGGCCGGCTTATATTTCGAAATTAGATACAAAGGTAGCCCAACCAACCCAGTTAAATGGTTGAGGAAACAAAGCTAAAGTGGATTAATTTAAGGAAAAAAAATGAGTTTTTTGAAACGTGATTTTGGGTTAATAATTACTGGCACTGTCTTAGGTGCCAGTTTGATTTTTGGCCAAATGGTCTTTGCAGACAAAGCGGATACCAAACCAGACTTGCCCTTAGAAGAATTGCGTGCATTTTCTGAAATATTTGGTCGCATAAAAAATAATTATGTTGAACCGGTAGAGGATAAAGAACTATTACAGAATGCTATTCGCGGCATGTTGGCTGGCTTGGATCCACATTCCACCTATCTTGACCTTAAAGACTTCAAGGCATTACGTGAAGGTACTTCTGGCGAATTTGGTGGATTGGGAATTGAAGTCACGATGGAAGATGGCTTTGTTAAAGTTGTTTCACCTATTGATGATACCCCTGCTGCGCTAGCCGGTGTGTTAGCGAAAGATTTAATTATCCGCCTAGATGATACCCCTGTTAAAGGTATGGCGCTGAACGACGCTGTAGATATTATGAGGGGTGAACCGGGTAGTAAGTTATTACTTACTATCATTCGTGAAGGTGCTGATAAGCCGATAAAAATTGAACTGATCCGCGCAATCATTAAAGTAAAAAGTGTAAAACAAAAAATGCTTGAAACGGGGTATGGTTATGTTCGAATCAGTACTTTTGCGGCACGTACCGGCGACAGTTTAAAAGAAGCTATCAGCGCACTAAAAGTTGAAAATAATGGCGATTTGAAAGGTATGGTACTTGATCTGCGTAACAATCCCGGTGGTTTACTTGATGCTGCCGTTGAAGTATCTGATGCCTTCATTACCAAGGGCTTGATTGTGTATACCGAAGGACGCATAAAAAATTCTTCACAAAAATTTAATGCCAAACCTAATGATTTTTTAAAAGGTGCTCCACTAATCGTTTTAGTGAATGGTGGTTCAGCATCGGCATCGGAAATTGTTGCAGGGGCATTACAAGATCATAAACGTGCAATTATTCTTGGCACTAAAACATTTGGTAAGGGCTCTGTGCAAACAGTTATGCCATTAACCAATGATACTGCGGTTAAAATGACTACAGCGCGTTATTTCACTCCATCAGGACGTTCTATTCAGGCTGAAGGTATCGTGCCTGACATTGAAGTTGATTACGTTAAAATATCAAATGGTGATGACAATAACTTTACAGCACTACGCGAACAGGATTTAACAAAACATCTTGATAATCCTAATGTTGAAACTGAAAAGCCTGTGATTGAAGCGCCAGTAAAAGAGACTGGTGAAGATGAAGATACAACACCCTTAGCAGTAAAAGACTATGCCTTATCCGAAGCGTTAAATATTTTGAAAGGTATTAATATTTTGAACCCTAGACCATAAGAAGTTCATTATGCCGATTGTACTTATCCCATTAGCTGAAGGCTTTGAAGAGTTAGAGGCTGTGACGTTAATAGACTTGTTACGACGCGCTGATTTCAGTGTGCTCACCGCTAGTTTAACAGAGCAACATCAAGTTTTGGCAGGTCGCGGCGTACGACTTGTGGCAGATGTCACGCTCGATGATGTGATGTACGATGATTTTGATATGATTATTTTGCCTGGTGGATTGTCAGGCGCAACACATCTTGATCAAGATCCACGAATTCATGCAATTTTAAAGCGATTAAATCAATCAGAAAAAGGGATTGCTGCTATTTGTGCCGCACCTTTGGTTCTAGCACATGCCGATTTACTGAGTGGCAAAACGATTACCTGCTACCCTAATGTATTACTCGCTAGCGATTGGCCCAATGTTACCTTGACGGATGATGCCATTGTGATTGATGGCAACATTTTAACGTCAAAAGGGCCAGGAACAGCAATGGATTTTGCTTTGGCTATTATTGAATATTTAAGCAATAAAACGACGCGTGACACGGTTGAAGCCGGTTTGACCCGCATCGTTTTCTGATAGCTATTTAGGAACCCGTATGACTTCGATTAATTTATCCGATCTCTCTATCTTGCTTATTGAGCCTTCAGCGATGCAACGTAAAGTGATCTTGACCCATTTAGTAGAAGAGGGCGTAAGTAAGAATGATGGTGTCGGAACGGGCCAAGCAGCGCTTGCTCTATTAAAAAACTATGAACCCGACCTTATTATTAGTTCCATGTATCTGCCTGATATGACAGCGACTGAGTTGCTTGGCACTATTCGAGCAACAGAGTCGCTAAAAGAGATCAACTTCATGCTGGTATCAAGTGAAACAAGTTTTAAAGCACTAGATCCTATTCGGCAAGCAGGCGTAGTTGCTATTTTACCTAAGCCATTTAATCATGCAGATTTGCGGCGGGCTTTGCGGACAACGGTAGACTATATTGATCCAGAAGAAATGGAACTGGAAAACTATGATATTACCGAGTTAAAGGTATTGTTAGTGGATGACAGTGTAACGGCAAGAAATCATATTAAACGGGTTCTGAATAGCTTGGGTATTCAGAACATTCAAACAGCCAGTAACGGTGTTGAAGCAGTAGAGATTTTAAGTCGT
Source organism: Methylophagaceae bacterium (assembly GCA_047636295.1). GTDB lineage: Bacteria > Pseudomonadota > Gammaproteobacteria > Nitrosococcales > Methylophagaceae. Next base: position 5,014 of record JBLIKM010000059.1, on the reverse strand, counting down.
GCTGAATTTGACCTTATTGTTACAGATTTAAATATGCCTGAAATGGATGGCCAACAGCTCACTGAATTTGTTCGTAATGATATGGGTAATACTTATGTGCCCATTTTGATGGTAACTAGCGAGCACGATCAAGCAAGACTTGGTCATGTCCAACAAGCAGGCGTTTCTGCAGTATGTGATAAGCCATTTGAGCCGCAATCCATTCGAGAAGTTTTGTATCGAGTCTTGGACGAACGCAGTTAAGAACTACTCTTATGCTGTTTACCCAAGCATATAAAAGTCTGCAAATAATGTATGTTGATGTCACTTTCTCGCATCGCTGCAAACAAGGTTTTAGCTAAACCCTTTTTACCTAAGCGAATCGTTTTTACCGGTAATTTTTGACAATACTCATCTGCTAACCAACCAGGTAATACGGTTACACCCCGGTTAAGTCCAACCATTTGTACCATTATATCGAGCGATTCTATTGCCTTGGTTTTTGGGTTGATCGCTGCAGGTAATAAAAACTGAGTAAAGATATCTAGTCGTTCATGGGCAACAGGAAAAGTGAGTAATTTTTCATTACATAGTTGCTCGGCGACAATAAAGTTATAGTTTGCTAAGGGGTGTGAATCTGCCACTAATAAAACGACTTCATAGTCTAATAATGGCTCATAAATCACACCTTGCATTGTTACCACATCGGGTGTGACTAACAAATCAACATGATGATTGAGCAGGCCTTCTAAGCCAGAAAATTGAAACTTATTAACGATATCAACATCCATATCGGGCATTGCGATTAAAAAATCGGCCAATATGCCTTTGAGCCATTCATAGCAGGGATGACATTCAACACCGAGACGCAAGACACCCATTCGACCTTCGCCGTAAGCCTGCAAGGTTTTTTCCGTTTGTTCTAAAACGGGTAATACTTGTCTGGCGACTTGCAATAATAGTTCGCCAGCTTGAGTAAGTCGCAATTGTCGACCATCACGTCGCCAAAGTGACACCTCTAGTTTTTTTTCCAAATAGCGGATCTGATGTGATAAGGCAGGTTGGGTCAGAAATAAAGCATTGGCAGCGGCGGTCAGTGTTCCGTTGTCCGCTAATGCTTGAATAATTTTTAAGTGAGAACGCTCAATCATCTATTAGTTTTACTAATCATTTGTTAAAAAAACATCATTATTGCTCATGCATTGCACGCTTTACAATAGTGGCTTTATAAATGGACATGAAGGACAGTACGATGATTAAGACGCATAACCTTGGTTTCCCTAGGATAGGTAGCCATAGACAACTCAAATTTTCCTTAGAATCTTATTGGCATGGCAATATCAAGCAAGGTGATTTACAGCAAGTTGGCCAAACACTCCGCCAAGCACATTGGCAGTTGCAAAAAGATCTGGATTTTTTGCCCGTGGGTGATTTTTCATTTTATGACCATGTATTGGATACCAGTGCCTTAGTGGGTAATTTGCCGTCACGAAGCGATTCGGATGTTGATTCGCTGGATCGTTATTTCCAAGTTGCCCGAGGTCAATCTCATGCTAGTAGTAACTGCCAGCATGTTGCGGCCGGTGAAATGACCAAGTGGTTTGATACTAATTATCACTATATCGTGCCCGAATTTGATGCTAATAGTACATTTGAATTACATGCTGATAATTTAATTGCACAAATTGAACAGGCTAAATTACAACATAAAAATATTAAGCCTGTAATCTTGGGTCCCGTAAGTTATTTATGGTTGGGCAAATCAAAAGATAATAGTGACAAATTAGAGTTACTTGATGACTTAGTCGCTATTTATGAACAATTATTAATTAAATTTGCTGAGCATGGCGTGGACTGGGTACAAATTGATGAACCTATTTTAGTGACAGAATTAGATTCTTCGTGGCAGCAAGCATTTAAACAAGTGTATTTTTTGCTCAATAGATCACCTGTTAAATTGCTATTAACCAGTTATTTTGGTGAATTAAAAGAAAACTTGCACCTTGCTTGTGAATTGCCGGTGGCTGGTCTGCATATAGATGGGATCAATGCTTATGATGAAATTAATCAAGTTGTAGATTGGTTACCAGCACATAAAATTTTATCGCTAGGCGTTATTAACGGCCGAAATATTTGGATAACCAATCTTAATGTGACATTAGACTGGCTTGAACCTTTGCATGCACGACTAAAAGATAGACTGTGGTTGGCGCCATCTTGTTCATTACTTCATGTACCGGTTGATTTAGCTTCTGAGACTGCGCTTGATCCAGAGCTTAAGTCATGGCTTGCCTTTGCGGTACAAAAACTTGCAGAGTTGAATATTATTGCTACGGCATTAAATACTGGGCGAGAGCAAGTAGCAGCACAATTATCTGATAATGCATTGGCGATTCAGTCACGCACGTCATCTCATCGTGTACATAAACCTGAGGTGCAAACACGCCTTGCGACCTTAGATAGCGATATAGCGAACCGCCAAAGCCCTTATCAAAAAAGGGCGAAGCTGCAACAACAACGTTTTAATTTTCCTTTATTCCCCACCACGACCATTGGCTCGTTTCCTCAAACTATAGAAATTCGCCAAGCTAGGAAACAATTTCATGTGGGTGAAATAAATGCTGAACATTATCAGACTTTCATTCAACAACAAATAAAGTTTGCCATCGCAGAGCAGGAAGAAATTGGCTTAGATGTATTAGTACACGGCGAAGCTGAACGTAATGACATGGTTGAATATTTTGGTCAGCAGCTTGAAGGTTATGCCTTTAGTGACTTGGGCTGGGTACAATCGTATGGCTCACGCTGTGTTAAACCGCCGATTATTTATGGCGATATTGCTCGTACTAAAGCAATGACGGTTGAAACAGCCGTTTATGCTCAATCACTAAGTAATAAGCCAGTAAAAGGTATGCTTACGGGGCCTGTAACCATGCTCAACTGGTCATTTGTTCGCGACGATCAGCCGCGTTCAGACACCTGTTTGCAACTTGCACTGGCGATACGTGATGAAGTTATCGATTTAGAACAAGCAGGCATCAGTATTATTCAAATTGATGAAGCAGCACTCCGTGAAGGATTGCCATTACGCCGTTCACAATGGCAATTGTACTTAAATTGGGCTGTACGCAGTTTCAAAATTAGTGCCGGTGGCGTTAGTGATCAAACTCAAATCCATACTCATATGTGTTATTCCGAGTTTAACGATATTATTGCGTCCATTGCAGAGATGGATGCTGACGTAATCACTATTGAAACCTCACGCTCTGACATGGAATTGTTAGATGTTTTTAATGAGTTTGATTATCCCTACGAGATCGGACCAGGCGTGTATGACATACATTCGCCTAATATTCCGACGGTAGAGCAAATCGTCAATTTAATGGATAAAGCGGCAGAACGTGTTCCTTCACAACGATTATGGGTTAATCCGGACTGTGGCTTGAAAACACGGGCTTGGGCTGAAGTTAAACCGGCATTAGAAGCGATGGTCATTGCCAGTAATATATTACGAAATAAGGCGTCAATAATATAAACGAATAAGGCAGTGATGGCCTTGGCTGGTCATCACTGCCTTTTAATTGCTTGTTGTAGCTGTTCCGCCAGACTTACTTGTAAACGTGTTGTACGTTGTCGCTGCAAACATAAGGCGCTGCGAAAGCCTAAATAATCAGCGGCTAAGGGACGTAACACGGTTATATCTTCTAACCGTAGTGCACCTGCTAATCCGCATAACAAATTTTGTTGTTTTGCCGTATTAACAAATTGTTCTAACTCTAATAAATCCCAGTGCTCTAATAAACCTTGACCATTTTTTATCGCGGTATCAACCATCACACCATGAAAGCCACTCGCTTTTAATAAATGTAAACAATCTTCATCCGGTGAGCGGTCGGCAAAAATCACCGCGATAACGGGTGTTGAAAGTTTTTTAACGGTATCTGCTAATTCGATGATGCAGTGTTGCAAGTTTTGATCAGCAAACAAACCCATTTTTACATAATCGACGCCAGAGCTTGCCATATTGATCATAACTGGTTTGATTAATTCGGCTTGCATCGGTAAATCACCAATGGTGGCACTGGTCTGGCAACGACCACCTATCACATTGACGATCCCACTCACAATCTCCACACTCAATGCCCCTAGAGCGCCTTGAGAAGGATTTTTCATGTCTAGAATGTCTGGTAGTACCGGTAGCAGTGTTTCTGCTTCTTCTAGCGATTGGACACTAGCTAACCATTTACTCATTAAGTTTTATACCTGCTTGTTGAATTTTTGCCATTAACCAACCCCAAGCTTCTAATTCGCGGGGTCCTGCCGTTTTGTCGATAGCGATAGTTAAATAGGCAATCTCTTGTTGAATTTTTTCGGCGGGTAACATTGTTAATCGACTCACTAATATTGCCGCATCAATGACGGCGCTTTGGGCGCGATTAAAACCGCGAAAGGACGCATGAGTTTGTTCGTAAACGACTGCGCCTTTAAAACTAGCGCGTGGACTGTCATCATCAAAATCAACAATTTCTAACTCGCTATGGGCTAATGCCTGACTAAGATATTGGCCAAGAATGTTTTGGCAGGGCAGGGTAGACCAATCTCGATGGCCTGTCAGTGAACCTGCAAATACCCTAACATCATCGGTATAATTAATCGTACATTGTCGATGTCGTTTTAAGTTTTCATAAGTGATTGATGGTTTAAAAGGTCGAATTATGAAGTGATCACTCACTTCATATATTCCCATCGGCGCGGAATGTGTTTTACCATCAACTGATAATGTAGTCACTATTACCTCGTGAATTTTACTGTCAAGCAGTGCCACATTTCTTCCCTGTCGTTATGGTTGTACCTTCGGCTTTTTGCCGCGTCAAATCATCTTCAATTTTATTCGTTGCACAACCCCACGCTAACTCCTCATCTTGGGTATAGCGTTTGCCTAGTTGCCAGGCGATTTGAGCTCTTGCTAATTCAGCGCCTAGATAAAAAGCATGACCGGTATCCTCTTTTAAATCTAGCTGTGGGTAGAATGCAA
>JBLIKM010000058.1:0-8921 GCA_047636295.1 Methylophagaceae bacterium | reverse complement strand
TCAGTATGTTGGCCATGTCAAAACACGTGAACAATTAATGCAAGCTGCCAATATCTATGTCGATGAGGATACAATTAGTTCGCATATCAAACGTATTCGAAAAAAATTCCAAATGGTGAATGCCGATTTTTCTGCCATCGAAACAGTATATGGACTTGGTTATCGCTGGGTTACTACTCAAAAGATATAGATGAAGTTTTGGCCATTTTTCGGACTTAAGTTACGCAGCAAGTTATTGCTGGTATCCCTGGTTATATTGTTAATACCCTGGTTGGGTGTGCGCTATATTCAAGCTGTAGAAGGCTTGTTACAGCAGCAACAAGCGCAAGCTATGGCGACCATTGCCAAAGCGAGTGCCGTGCTGGTGGCGCAATACCCAAAACTATTTGCTGAGCATTTAGCTGTATTAAATAAGCCCAATACATCCAATAAAATAGCCGTCACGAGCCATAGTGCGCCGACGCAGATTGATGGTTATCAAGATGAATGGTTGGCTTACACATCACTACGCCATACCTTTCGTGTCGTAAATAAATTATCACCCAAAAATACAATTGATCCTCAAGACCTTACGGTTCGTTATATTTTTGCTCAACATCGTGATAGTTTAACGATGCTATTAGATGTCGTGGATGATTCTATTGTCTTTCGTGATCCACGCAAGCGACAGCGGCATGGTGGAGATGCCATTGTGTTGGCAGTTGTTGATGCACAGCAACGAGTACATCGTTATCTCTTAAGTGCAAGCACTTTTGGTCAAGTTAATGCCTATGAGTTTTTTGGTAGTTATTTAGATCCTGTCATTATTAATCATCAATCAGCCATTAAAGCAGCATGGCAACGTTCTCCTTTTGGTTATCGGCTTGAATTAAGCTTGCCATTATCAATGTTTAAGCAATCTTTGGCCTTAGCGGTTATTGATGTTGATAACGGTGAAACATCCCCTCAGGTTTTAGGATTAGGTGACGTTCGTGACCGCGCATTATTTACTGATGTGTTATTACCTTCGAAGCAATTAGCGACTGTTTTGGCGCCAATGGCAACTGAGGGGGTGCGTTTGTGGCTGGTTGATGATCAATCCATAACCATCGCTTCCGCTGGGCAGGGTGATGTCATGATTGCTGACGCTGAATTAAATTCGCTAAGTGACTTGTTTTATCAATTATTTTTACAGGAAGCCGTCTCTGACGATGAATCTATCAGTCATGAGCAGGCGGTATTAGCTGGAAATGCGGTAAAAGCAGCATTGAAAGGTCAAGCAGAAACTGAGCGTAGGATAATACGTGATGATGGTCAAATGACGATAGTCGCTGCTCAGCCAGTATTGATTGATGGTAACGTTATTGGCGCTGTCGTCGTAGAACAAAATACCAATGCGATATTGGAGCTGCAAAATCAGGCAGTTAAAACATTATTAAACACAATGATGCTGGTATTTTCAGTCATGGTAATGACGCTTATTGGTTTTGCTAGTCGATTGTCATTTCGCATCAAGCGTTTAAATTACGATGTAGCGACAATGGTGAGTGGTGAAGGACGGGTCGCGGGCAATTTTGTACAAGGAATCGAACGTGATGAATTGGGTGAGCTTCGTCAAAGTTTTGCTAAACTGTTCGACCGATTGACACTTTACACCGATTATCTTGAAGCATTAGCCTCACGTTTAGCCCATGAGTTGCGCACGCCGATAGCCGTTATCACAACCTCTTTAGAACATCTGGAACAGACAGCAGATAATCGACAAATCTATATAGATCGTGCGCGTTCAGGAAGTGAGCGACTAAGTAGTATTGTTGCAAGAATGAGTGAAGCGAGTCGGCTCGAACAATCGGTGACTAAAGAAGTATTGCGGGAATTTAATTTACAGCAATTACTGACGGATATTATTCCTGTCTATCGGGATATTTATAGCGATGTTGAGTTTGACACTGATATAAATAATGAAAGTATTATGATTAAAGGATCACAAGACTTGCTTGTACAAATGTTGGATAAGTTACTCGGAAATGCCGTCGATTTTCACCAAATCGACACACCAGTTTTGATTGCATTAAGACATATTAAACAAGAAAAAAACACTGAATTCGTTCAAATAATTGTTAGAAATAATGGCGTGAGTTTGCTGGAGAAGGCGCAACAGCAACTATTTCAACCGATGGTATCTATTCGCCCTGTAACGAATCAGGCTACAGTGCCTCATTTAGGTTTAGGTTTGTATATTGTTAGATTGATCGTCGATAAACATGATGGCAAAGTAATTGCCCGAAATTGGCAACAGGGTGTGGAGTTTTGTGTTGAACTGCCGATAACAACGCTATAAACAGTAATATGGAGTTCTATTAGCATGAATGCCATGCCACTTTTAAAGTTATGCGTAGTATTTAGTTTTATCTTTGTGATGACCGCTGTTCACGCAGTTTCGATGCCACCTGTGCCACTAGAGCCAATTTATTTTGAGCCGCCAGTAGCAGCAGCAACAGATGAGATTTATCAACAAAGCTGCGTGCAACTTGATAATGCAATTCGCAATATTCACCCTTATCGCTATACTCATAAACCTGAATTTCATCAAGATGGTGCTAACAAAATAGCGACTACATTGATTATTTTTGATAGTGTGCCGATAGTACATGGTGTGTTTGGTTTTGTTTATCTTGGTTACTCAGCGTTGGTTGAAGAAAAAGAACAACGCCGTATGTTACAAGTCGAACAAAAGATTGGCATGTTACAACAAGTTAAAGCCGAAAAGCATTGCTTTGAATAATGTAACAAATTAGTGCATAAATCCCTTGTGGACTTATCTTGAACTCATGTAATATCAATTAAGTGACGAGACCCAGATATGAGGTGTTAATGATGAGTACAATCGATATTAAAACTAAATGGTATGAAGCTAATCTGAAAATAGCACGTGCCAGCCAAGTTAAATGGTATAAAGCCAATAAAAAACCGACTAAATCGTCTGAAAAACCGTGGTATGAAGCCAATAAGCAAGCTACAGTTGCCACTGGAAAACACTGGTATGAGGCTGATTTAGCACAGCATTTAGATACCAAAAGGAAATGGTATGAAGCCAACTTAAAGGCAGCGGTTAAAACAGTCAGAAAAAACCGTGCTAAATGGTATGAGGCTAATTTGCCACCAACGCCTTGGTATGAGGCTAATACGCAATCTGATATTAAAAATGAGTGGTATCGAGCTAATTTAGAAGCTGCTCGAGCGAGCCAGGCCAAGTGGTATGAAGCTAATAAGCAATCACTTAAAAGTACTGCTACACCATGGTATGAGGCTAGTATAAGTGTTGACCCTCATTCAGATACTAAAAAGAAATGGTACCAAGCAAACCTAGAAGCGGCGCGTATTAGCCGTCAAAATAGACATTGGTATGACGCAAATCCTCATTTAGCATTTGATCCGCATGCAGATACAAAACAGAAGTGGTATGAAGCAAATATTGCGTTGATAAGAACTAAAAATATCAAGAATAAGTGGTATGAAGCAAATACTATAGCTGCAAGAGCAGCGCAGAATAAGTGGTATGAAGCTAAGGAAACTACGAGTGCTAAACCTTGGTATAACGCTGAAATGAAAAGCCATTTTGAAACTAAGAGAAAGTGGTATCAAGCTAATTTAGAAACCGCTCGTGTGAGTCAATCCAAGTGGTATGAAGCTAATAAGCAATCACTTAAAAATACTGCAAAACCTTGGTATGAGGCCAATATAAATGTTGACCCTCATGCCGATACTAAAAAGAAATGGTATCAAGCCAATCTAGAAGAGGCGCGTGTTAGCCATCAAAATAAACATTGGTATAGTGCTGAAATGAAAAATCATTTTGATACCAAGAAAAAATGGTATGAAGCCAATTTGGAGGCTGCCCGTCTGAGTCAATCCAAATGGTATGAAGCAAATAAGCAATCACTTAAAAGCACTGCTACACCATGGTATGAGGCTAATATAGATGTTGATCCTCACGCAGACATCAAGAAAAAATGGTATCAAGCTAATTTAGAAGTTGCGCGTGCTAGCCGCAAAAAATGGTACAAGGCTAATGATTAAAGAATAGTTCTATCCGCATAATATTACGATGTAGCTAAATTCTTCTATCATCGATGAGTTTTAGCTCAGTGTTTATCTAAGCTAGCATCAAAACGACGCGAGTATATTTGATCTGACATCGATGAAAGCAATAACTTAGTTTAGGTGTTAAATTCCATTCCAGATATCCAGATGATCTTGTTAATACAAGGTCATCTGGTTCATGCTGATCTTCATTGCAATTGCACTAGCTTGTTGATCTTTCCATTTTAATTTCCGGCTTAGCCAATTATGTTTTGGATGCATTCCATCACAAAGTAGAGCTCCTGACTATATTTTAATCAAGCTTGAGTGTACTCAAACCAGCCATTTTGTCGCCGAGAGATGAAAAAATCGAATTGGCGGCGAACTTCTCTGCACTTCATTTCAACACTTAGTGGTTTGTTATTATTATAATGACCTCTTTAAGAAAGACACTGCATTTGGCCGCTTAGGTTTAATTGAATTTCTAATGGGAGATCATACTGTGGTGTGTGGAGAATATTTTAAACCTTTAATGGCATAAATAAGCTATCTAGCTGTAAGTAATAGTTAGAGCTAAATAACTACCTGGGCACAACAATTAATGATGAATTCATTTTTAAAGTTTTTGAGATAAATATATGGCTAGTACAGAAAAATTATTAGATGGGTTCAAGCGCTTTCAGACGCAATATTTTGGCGATGACAGTCAGTTATATGCCAGCATGCAAGATGGACAACCGGCAAAGACCTTGATGGTTGCATGTTGTGATTCTCGGGTTGATCCTGCGATTTTGACTGATTGTTATCCAGGTGATTTATTCATAGTGCGTAATGTTGCTAATCTGGTCCCACCTTGTGAAGTGGGTGGCGATTATCATGGTACAAGTGCCGCATTAGAATTTGCAGTAAATAATCTAGAAGTTGAGAATATTATTATAATGGGTCACGCTAGTTGTGGTGGCATTAAAGCGCTGTGGGAAAACGATGGTGATGATGGCGCTCAATCACAATTTATTCACCCCTGGGTTTCAATAGCCGAATCTGCAAAAACTTGGGTGCAGGAAACATTGTCTGAGGCCTCGCTTGAAGTACAAATAAAAGCGTGTGAGCAACGCGCAATATTAGAATCGCTAGCTAATCTAATGACGTTTGCTTGTATTCGTCAACGGGTAGAGCGAGGAGACCTGAGTCTGCATGGTTGGTATTTTGATATCGCTGCAGGCGATTTATTATGTTTTAATCCTCAAACAGGTGCGTTTGAGGTTGTAATGAACTAAACGCAGTGGCATCACTGGGGAGAAAATCCCTCTACCAGCGATGCCGAATGGCTAATTAAGGCTGCGACGTTTCTGTTGCGCTAGTTTCCGCTGGGGATATAGATTTTATTTTCTTGGGATCGGTTTTGATAATTTCTTGTTCATCATCATCACCTAGTCCGATAGTATTTAGCATGCTCTGAAATAAACCAGTATTTCGCTCTGTCAAAGGTACCTCAACATTAGCATCTACACGTTCAGTTTTAGGTAGATCTTCACGAGCGACAGTGCGCGTATCACCTTCAATGTGATCAAGTTTATCATTGGTAAAAAATAGCGTTAAAAGTCGCTGCTCGCGATTGCCATTACCTGGATGAAAGCTGTAGACATAATCCCAGCGATCTGGATGAAAGGTATCAATCAATAACGGGGTTCCCATTACATAAGCGACCTGTTTCTTAGTCATCTCAGGCTTAAGTTGATTGATCATCTCTTGGGTAACATCGTTTCCTTGTTGGATATCGATACGATAAACGCCAGGAATTTTATCCGTGCTACAAGCGCTGAGGGATAATATTAAGATGGAAAAGGTGTGAATTAGAAGCTTTTTCATTTATATTAAGTACTATATTAATTAACCAAGTTGCGATGATACGCTAATCATACAGTTTCGACGAGGCATCTAACATAATGGAAAGTCAGGATTTAAGAAAAGCAGGATTGAAGGTTACCTTACCAAGGTTAAAGGTATTAGAAATTTTAGAATTATCTGATCTGCGCCACATGAGTGCGGAGGATGTTTATAAAGCCTTGTTGGAAATGGGCGAGGAAATAGGTTTAGCTACCGTTTACCGAGTCTTAACGCAGTTTGAAGGTGCGGGATTAGTCTCACGATTGAGTATTGATGGCGGTCATGCAGTGTTTGAATTAAAAGATGGTTTACATCATGACCATCTATTATGCGTGCGTTGTAATCGTATTGAAGAATTTATTGATGATGTTATTGAACAGCGCCAACTAGCTATTGCCGCGGATAAGGGCTTTGAAATGACCGACCATAGCCTTTATATTTATGGCATCTGTCGCGACTGCCAAAAAATAAATTAAAGTTTACTCGTGAGTGTGTTCTAGCATTTCTTTAGCATGTAAACGGGTTGTTTCAGTCAAATTCACACCACCCAACATACGCGCAATTTCTTCGACGCGTTGTTGCTGATTGAGCAAGGTAATTTCAATATGCGTACTATCTATGCCTTGCTTTTTATTCACTTGTAATTGTTGGTGTGCTTGTGCAGCAACTTGCGGTAGGTGAGTGATGCAAATAACTTGTTGGGTCTTAGCCAGTTTCCTTAAGTGGCTACCTACAATTTCTGCAATGCCACCACCGATACCGACATCGACTTCATCAAATACTAAGGTTGGTACACTGCGTGTACCAGCAGTAACAACCTGAATCGCAAGGCTAATGCGAGCCAATTCGCCACCAGATGCCACCTTACCCAATTCGCCTGCTGCTTGCCCTGGATTGGTGCTCACTAACAACTGAATGTGATCGGCTCCCATTTCATTAAATTTGCCACTAGCCATTGGGGTGATTACAAATTCAATACGGCCACCGGGTATGGCAAGTTGTTGTATGGTTTGCGTGATATCTTCTGCCAAAGGTTTAGCTGCTTTTATCCTTAGTTGACTTAAGTTTTTGCATAAGCTAAGACAGACTTGCTCTTGTTCAATTAATAATTGTTGAAGTTGTTCATTTTGGTTGTCCAAATTTTCTAATGCTGCCAATTCATCGCACAGCTGCTTGTAGTGGCTTGGCAGTGACTCAGTTTCTATATGATGTTTACGAGCAAGATTGTGTAATACCGTTAACTGCGCTTCAATTTCATCTAAACGACTGGCATCCAGTTCGGTACTATCTAGATAATGGCGTAAATCAGTGCTACATTCATCAAGTTGTATGACGGTTGAATTGAGCGTTTCTACTAAATTGACAAATTGTGGCTCAATATTCTGTAATTTTTCCAAATCAGCTAATACTTTGGCAATAATGTCGTAAGCAGAACCACCTTCTTCTTGATCAAATATTTGGTGTAAGCCTGACTCAGCAGTATCTTTTAATTGTGAGGCGTGAGCCATGAGTTGTTGATCGAGCAATAATTGTTCAATGATCTTTTCACTCAATTCTAATGGCTCGAGTTCTTTTACTTGATATTGCAATAATTCTAAGCGAGCAGCATGATCTTGCGATTGTTGTTTCATCTCAGCAAGTTGTTGCTTAGTTGTCTGCCACTGTTTGTACGCGATCGCTAAATCAGTTAATAGGGGCTTGGTTTTGGCGACAGTATCAAGTAATAGACGCTGAGTTTCACTGCGGACAAGCGATTGATGGGCATGTTGGCCGTGAATATCGATTGTGCGTTCACTGATGGCACGTAACTGGCTGAGCGGAACGGTTCTGCCGTTGATATAAGCGCGTGAGCGCCCATCTTTGCTTATGGTTCTGCGGAGATGACATTGTTTGTCATCATCAAGCTCTTGCTCTATTAACCAGTTTTGCAAAGCTGGATTTTTTGACGTATCAAAACTCGCAGCAATTTCAGCGCGTTCTTCACCAAAACGGATCATGTTTGAATCTGCACGATCGCCTAGAACGAGGCTCATAGCATCAACTAAAATGGATTTCCCCGCGCCCGTTTCACCTGTAAGTGATGTCATACCTTTGGTAAAACTGAGTTCGAGATCATCGACTACCGCCAAATGGCGAACGCTTAAATTAGTTAACATGTAAGTTTACGTCCCCACTCAAGTTTGGCGCGTAGGATGGAATAGTGGTCATGATCTTCCAAATGTAATAATTTAATGGTACTGGGATGGCGCTCAATACGAATGACATCACCTGCGTGCAGTACTTGCCCTGGACGGCCATCGCAGGTGACCATAGCTAAAGTGTCATTATTATCGCTCAATACAATATCAATAATACTATTAGCAGCAACCACTAACGGCCTATTACTTAGAGTATGCGGACAGACTGTTGCCAATACTAAGGCATCGAGATTAACATCAAGAATGGGTCCGCCAGCCGACATCGCATAAGCAGTTGAACCGGTGGGTGTCGCAATGACCAAGCCATCAGCGCGTTGACTGTTTAGAAAACGACCATTGATATATGTTTCAAACTCAATCATATGTAAGCTTTGATGCGAATGAACGACAACATCATTCATCGCTTTGCCGACAAATTTTTCAGTTTCATTAATAATGCTAGCCTGCATTAAAAATCGCGTGTCTTCACGATAATGACCGGCTAAAATTTCTGATAGTTGCGGCGCTAGTTTTGCTAAGGTGAGATCGGCTAAAAATCCTAAACGACCAATATTAATGCCAACAAGACACATCCCGCTACCAGAGAGTGCTCTTGATGCTGATAATAAGGTGCCATCACCTCCAATAGCGATCGTAAGGTCTACCTGTTGGGGAAAATTACTAATTGAAACGACCTCCATATCTGGCAAAAAACTAAGGGGTTCATTGACAAAAACAGTCCGCGATTGAGATAGTAAAAACTCAGATATTTGAACCACTGCTTTTTCCAAAATG
>JBLIKM010000057.1:0-8977 GCA_047636295.1 Methylophagaceae bacterium | reverse complement strand
GAAATTGTGCTTGAGGAACTGAGTTGATAACGACTGATAAAGCGAGCGGTAGTTACATCATTTTGGTCCGCTTCATCATGTCGTACACCTAAAGTGAAATGAAGTGATTGAAGCGGATTAAGTCGGGCCTCGGCATAAACAGACTCTGTTGTTCTTTTCAGGGTGTAATCAGCGGGTACTGGAAAACCAAAGTCTATGATGCTCTTCATGCCACCATCCTCTTTTGCATAAGCGCCACCCAATGCGATGGCATACTTTTGTGATATCTCATAGCTAGCTGTTGCAGTAATATCCAAACGTTCATAGTTGCTTATACTGTCTATTACCGGAACACCATCAAGCACACCAGGGGCGATGCCGGGGCTTGCAATATCCTCTTTACGCTTAGACCAAGCACTATTAACATCGAGCTTGATAGCATCACTATATCTATGCTGTAATTGAGCAATGGCATTGGTTTGGGTAAAGTCACGAATTTCGGGATCACGAATAACGGCAAGACGATCACCGCCGCTATCTTCAGGTAAAGTAGCAGATTCTCCACCCGCATAAAAAAAACCCATATTCCATTGGGTATTACTGTCAGAAACTGATGTTAAGGAAGCAATGATTTCCCGACGTTCAAATGCATCGCCAAAGGTACTGACATCATCCTGTTGGAATGAACTAATCACGCTCAATTGGGCAAGGTCAGCAAGCGCTACGCCTAAGTGAATAGAGCCACCAAACATGCCATTAGACCCAACTTTAATACTGGCTGTTCCGCTGAGCTTATCAGAATATTTCTTGGTTTCGATACTCACCACACCAGCTAGCGCATCACTGCCATACACAGTTGAATAACTGCCATAATAAATGTCAACCTTATCGATCACTGCAGGATCAATAGTGCCCAAATCGAATGCGCCTCCTCGGCTGTTGGTCGGATCGTTTACCTTGACGCCATCGATAAGTATCACCACAAAGTTTGGATCGCCACCGCGCACTGACAAGAAGGTTAGGCCACCTAAACCTCCCTGTTCAAAGATATCAATACCAGGTATGCCTGCGAGCACATCGGCAAAGCTGTTGGGGGCTAATGCGGCAATATCTTTAGCTGAAATAGTAAATTTTGGCAGACTAGCTGCCTCGTTCTGGTCGCGAATATGGGTGCCGGTAACGGTAAATATTTCTGTGTTGGTGTTTACCCCGCTATTTGCATCAGGGCTAAGATTTTTTGCGCCAGAAGCTATAGATGTACAAGTGAGCAATAGAGTGCATGATAAACTGGTGAATGTTCGATACTTCATGTTATTTAAAAAGCTCCGTGGTAGTGATTTTAATTAATAGTTATTATTGCTTTACTATTTGAATAAATATTATATAAAATTAACGCAACAATTATCAAAATCTCGAGAGTATTTAAGCCTCTTTTTTAAACTCAAAGGCTGACTGTTGCACACCTTGGATGCCCATCTAAGTGTCAAGAGGTAACTTGTATACTATTTATATATTCATTTCTATTTTTTAATAAATAATAGACCTCCCGAGCAATATACCTTTTTAAACATCTCAAAGCCTCCGTTTTTGACTTTCCATCACTTGTGCGCTTTTTAACATATGCTTTTGAGCGTTCTTCAGTTCAGAGCCTTAAAATAGCAATAATATGAAAAACTCTAGTTGTCGCTCTATTACAGGTGCTATTAAGGCGATAGCGGTTAGTTTTGCCAGATGATGCTGGAATTTGACTGACTCAACATAGCGCCGTAAATATTGATTCCGATCTTAATAGTTTTGGATTATCGCCTAATGTAATTAACAATTGTGTAACCGACTCGAACCCAACTCCCTTTTGTTCAATTCGCTAAGTGAGCGATTCATTATTTCATTCGGTATTACTTGGTATCAACTGGCTATAAGACAAGTAATGCTTTTCCAAGATATTACCAAGCTCGTCAATGAGTCTAAAAGTCACTGAGGGCGATGCCTTATCGGTATCAAAAGTAAACTCACCAAAAGCAACCGTCCCTTTACCAATGTAACCAAATAATTGATTGCTTGGGTCTTTTGCCATAGCTCGTGGCCCTTTGACGTTCCCAAGTGTGCCCACTTCAAACTCATAAAACTTATGACCGGATGCTCTTGGAATGGTTAATCCTCGTGCACCATGACGATCACCACTGATCAATAACACACCCGGGATATTTTCTGTTTCGATCAAATTGAAAAGCGTTTCTCGAGCTTGTATGTCCCACGTGCCCCAAGAATCCTTTCCTTGGCTAATATCGTCACTCCACATCGTCCCACTGGCAATTATCTTAAAAGCGGCGGTAGAGTCCATCAAAGTCTGTTTTAACCAGTTAAATTGTTTATCACCCAAATAAGAACCTAACTTACCCCGACGCTCATTTGCCCGGTATGAACGGGTATCTAGCATGATAATTTCAACCGGGCCAATGCGAGTATTAAAATAAACCCCCTTTCGTTGTTTTTCTGGATTATTCCAGTTTTGATGCCACACCGCTCTTACCGCGTCACGATCTTCAGCAGTAAAACCTTGAGGAATGCCACTTAAGTCATTATCAAAATAATCATGATCATCCCAAGTTACATAAACGGGTACGTTTGCAGTAAGAGTACGCCACGGTTTTGAAACGTCACGAAGGGTATAATCAGCTCTGTGCATATTAATGTTATTTTCCCTATCATCAACGGCATTATCCCCCAACAGCAGCATCGCGCTTGGCGATCTTTTTAAAATTTGGTTGATAATATTAGGATTATGTAAACCAATTTTATGAAAGTCAGAGCCGAAGGTTAATCTAAATTGTCCCTTCTTATTGGCTAAGGGCGCGGTGGTAAATTCGCCGTTAGTAACATTATTATTATTGGCATAAACCCCATAGTGATATTGGCTACCGGCGGCCAAATCATCTATCATGATTCTTTGCTCTATACCTGGCTCAATAAATTGCTTGCTATAGGTTTTTATTTCACCGCTATCAACCTTTTCAACTTTAATGGTCAACGGCTCTGAGGTCGACGGACGCAACCAAACGGTGACCCCCTCTTCTCGCAGCTGGCCTAACATCGGACCGCCCATTAAAGGTAAGTTATATTTTTTTGCCGCTTTGACAATCTCAGGATGAGTAAAATTTGCTGTCGGATTATTGGCAAACACAAAGCGGCTATCCAGATAAAATTGTCTGAGTTTTTCAGGTAATGGTTGATAACTATCAAGTAACTTAGTATCAGACACTAAAGTGCCTTTATGCGCTTCTTTTAGTGTCACCGCTTGACTAACATTTATATGGTTTGTTGTCGTTTGGCAAACAGCTAAAGCGGATGATAATCCGGCAACTATTAATAACGTTTTCATCTTATTTTTTCTTTTCATAACCTTATAACCTCTTCAAATTTTTCCCTATTCGAACAATTATTTAATTAGCTTTAACATTATTGTTGCTTTCAAAACCGTTTTTTTAAAGACGATTAGCTTGACCTGCGCCGTCAATCACAATCATCCTTCTAGGACGACCAATACGAGTGATATCGATAAAACTATTATTATGTGTGGTTATAAAACTACCACCTTTTATATGGAGTATTTTATTTGAAAAATTTATCTGTTTAAAAGTAAAGCCTTCAAAAATAATATGCTCGCCACTAAAAGTAAAAAACGGCTTAGTTACCTTTGCTTCACTGATAGATGCTTTATTAGTAAAGATCACCCCACCTTTAGTTTCAGCTCTTACAATAATTCGCTTAGCCGCTTTATGATCCTTTGCCGCTTGACCTTTATTGGCTATATCAATCGCCCAGTTGAGATAAACGCCATTGTTAATGATGATCTCATCACCGGCAACGGCTGCACTTAAAGCTCTCTTTAATTCATCAGCAGATGATACCCTAGCAAGAAGGGCTTTGTTAGGGACCGATTGATTAACGGCTTGCTCGGCAAAACGATAAAAATACTCACTTAGCAATATTCCTTGATCACTTTTATCAGTTAAAAATCTGGTATTTTTAAAACCGTAGCCTTTACCTTCGATCGGATGAAACGCTGCAAGTACCCCGGCTTTTATCGCGTCTTTATAAAGTGGTATAGATTCATTAAAATCCACCGAGTTATCTGCTGTTCCGTGAATTAACCATAATGGCGCGCTCTAAATAAGTTATTTGCATGCTGTAAACTGCCTTCATGTAAATCACAAAAACCGACAACATCAACAAATTCTTTGTAGCTAGTATCCATGCGTTTGATATAAAAGTGAACCGATCGGGTGCCAACGCGACAACAGCGACCCTTTGTTTACGTTCTTTTGCCATACTGGATGAACAGCGCCAAAAGCTGCAACGGCGTCCAATGAAGCGGCTATATTGATAAATTTACGACGTGACATACCATTGTCTTGTTGGTTTATTTTATCTACCATAACAATTTCAACGAATATTATAATTTTATTTATTAACTTTTTTGTTATTGATAAATCTAGGTACTAAATAACAGAGCTAAAAAGTGCTGGGCAAGATATTTTTTGTTTATTTGTCCACCTTTTTATCACCTTGCTCATTTTCTCTTTAATGGCGATATTTTTTTTATTTTCATAGCGATTAAGAAGCTCGAAAGGATCATTTTTCAGCTGATAAAGACGATTATTTTTGTTGTTTTCACAGTTAATCATCAGCTTCCAATCTTCATTGACATAAGCAAGTTCATAAGTTTTGCTGTCTTTTTTAGTGCCACGCGCACGTTGGATAAAAACCGCTGTCGGGCTTACTGATTTTTGTTGCGGTGATGATTTAGCAAACAAGCTTGTACCTGGCAGTGTTATCGGTTTATCAATGCCCATTAAGTGAAGCAGAGTAGGCACAAGATCAATTTGGCTGACGGGTGTTGCCACTATGCCCGACTTTATCCCAGGTGCTTTAATAAACAATGGAATGCGCGCAGCACCGTCAAACATTTTGTTTTTAAACATCGAATGACGCTCACCAAGCATATTGCCGTGTTCACTGGTATAAACAATAATAGTATTGTCTGCTAGACCAAGTGCAGCTAATTTTGCACGAATAGCGCCAACACTTTTATCGACTTGGTGAACGCGGCCATAATATTTTTGAATTGTGCGAATGGGATCTTTTAAATACTTTAGATCAGCAACAACGTTAGTTTCTTCATTAGCGATTTCATAAGCCGCATTTAAGGTAATGTCGCTGGCGTTGTGTAAATCATTAAATGGTCCATTAATAGGGCTATGGGGAGCAAAAAAACCTAAATACAATATAAAAGGTTGCGCTTTATTACGTTCAAGAAACTTGAGTGCTTGGCTTTCGATAAACTTAGATTTACTATGTTCGTAAGGTAAGGATGCGGCAAAGTCACGGGTAAAAACAGCCCTAAATTTATGATCAGGTCTGTAGCCTTTTGCCAGCAAAAAATCATGATAATCACTATTGTTATTAGGATCTTTAGCGCTATAAATATCTTCTATACCGATACGTTCATCAAAGCCTTGCACAACTTTATTTTCATCACCTAAATGCCACTTACCGATGTAAGCTGCGTGATAACGAGCAACCCCAACAAGTTCCGGTAATGTTTGAATATCATGACTTAATGGCATTTTATTACTAAACACCCCATTTTGTTGCGGGTACAGACCGGTCATTATTGATGCTCTGGCTGGAGAACAAAGGGGCTGCGTAACATAGGCTCTTTTAAACGTAACAGCCTCCTGGGCGAGCATATTTAAGTTAGGCGTTTTGATAATCTTGTTACCGTAGGGAGCCGAGGTATCATACCGCTGTTCATCGGTTAGAATAAAAACTAAATTAGGCGAAGTAAACACCTGAGTCTTATTGAGAGAACCATTGCTGGCCAGACTACTTGTCGTCAATACTAGGTAGGTTAATAAAGCGAACGTTAATCTCATGATGTTCTTTTCTCAGTGGTTAGTAACCCGTTAATTGAATTTTTTTGCATGGAATTGATCATATATCAACCAATTCCATGCAAAAAAACAAAAAAAAGCACCTATTAACTTAAATAAACTTTAAATTAATAGGTGTCATTAGCTTTTATTTAGAACTTATAGCTAGCATTTAACATATAACGAGCGCCAAACTCTTCATAGACACGTAAGCGAATTTTTTCACCTTGAAACTCACGACGAGCTTCATCTGTTATGTTTTGAGCACTTAATGAAACCGCAAAATCATCGGTCACATTGTAGCTAATCGACGCATCTAATTGACCTCGGCCCTCAACACTTACGGAGCTTAAAGAACTAGCCTCATAAGCCGTAGATAAGTAATCACTGCGGTAATTGTAAGCAATACGCGCCTGTAATATACCATCATCATAAAAGCCAACAAAGTTATAAGAGTTTTCAGAAACCCCTTCAAATGGTAATTCTTGCCCCGTTGATTCTTCAATTAAATCACTGCTACTGTCAATATAAGTATAGTTGGCTTGCATACCAAAATTTTGCCAAATACCGGTTAAGAAAGTGAACGGCTGCTGAATACCAATTTCAACACCGCTAATAGTAGCGCCCTTGCCATTAATATTTTGTTGTGCTTTTACCGCTAAAAATTCAGCTTCACCGTCTACAGGTATGGTAATACCGCAGGTCCCATCAACATCGATAACATCTGTGGGTAAAAAGCCTTCTTTATCCATTTCTGCACATGCTGAAATATTATTTTCAACAATAAAACTTTCAATGTCTTTATGGAATAACCCCACGCTAACCAAGCCACCATTGTCTGAGTAGTACTCTAGGCCAGCATCAAATTGCCATGCTCGATAAGGGTCTAAATTTGGGTTGCCATATTCATAGGCAATATCGTCACCTTCTTCAATTAAAAACCCTAACTCTGGAGCATTAGCCGGACCTTGAACAAAATATGATGCCGCAGATGGCTCTGGACGGGTCATCACTTTACCAATGGCACCACGAAATACTAACTTATCGGTAAGATCAATATTAATATTGAAACTTGGTAAAACATCCCAGTAGTCATTATTACTTTTAAGTGCTGTTAACTGATTAATATCGGTAACTTCTTCTTTATTAAGACCGCCATAACCTATACCGTCAATGTCGGTATGTACGGCGCGAACCCCAAAATTAGCGTTATAAGGATAATCACCAAAGTCACCGGCCATATTCGCCATAACATAACCAGCAATCACCGTTTCATCGGTTTCACGCCAATCAAAGCCGGCTATTTCACCTTTACGGTTTACACCTTGTGCTTTAGCTATATCAACCAACGCTGAGCCGTCATACCATAACAAGTCTTCTAAACCACTATAACCTGAGTAAAAAGGACTGTTGCCGCCGATAGCACCATAAAAATCTTGACTAACTTGATTGAAATCAGGCACTAAGCCACGAGCTTCATCAGACCGAGTATTATACTCTTGACCATCTATTAGCACGGTATCACGGTATACTTCTAGAGTGCGTGAGCGGGCACGGTAACGACCACCAAATTTAATTTCTTCAATATCACCAATATTAACGGCGCGGCTTAAGTCAAGCTGCAATGAGAATTCTTCATTTTCTTCAAAATCATTAGCGCCATCGGTAAGATCACAAAGAATCGGTTTACCATCACAATAGCTTTCACCGGCCTGTTCCCAAGACCAAAACGCAGGGTTATTAAATACACTTAAATCACCGATTAAGCCAAAGACATCGCCGTTTGCACTATAACCTAGCACCGGAAGTCGTTCGCCTTGACCGTCGCCAAAATCAAATTTAGTTTTTTTATCAATTTGAATTTTAGTGTCATCGTTTATTACAGTACGTTCACCATGGCTAAAAGAAACTGCCGCTTCTAGCAGCCAATCTGTATTTATCCTCCATTTAACACCTTGGATAATATTTAGAGTCGTTGTTTCACTATCGCCATATTTTTCCTCTAACTTAAGTGCAGCTCCTTTCTTAGAGTCATTCGTTAAAAAGGAGGTAACGGTACCAAAGTCAGAATTATCATGGTTTTCAATGGTAACGTCTTTAAAGCTACCTTTGGCATCTTTAAAATCGATAACCACATCACGACTGATACCATCCTGAGTTTGCTTGCTGTAGGTTAAGTCGGTATAAAACTCAGTATCTTCATTGGGACGATATTGTAGTGAACCACCAAAGGTTGATGTCTCAGTATTTAAACTATTGCTCCGAACACGGGTTCTAAAAGGAGCAAAAGCTTCATGTTCTATGCCATCATCATCTGTCACATCATAAATTTCCCAGCGTCTATTATCAAGATAATCTCGACGGTTAGCCGCCTCAGCAATGGAAACATTTACGGTAAAAGCAAATTGCTCATTAATAGGATTAGCATAGAAAAAAGAAGCATTAGGACTATTTTCATCGGCTAACTCTTCAAACGTAGAACCGAGTTGCACACTGCCGGTTGGTTCAGCGAAATCAAATCCACGGCGAGTTATAATATTGACCGTACCACCTAAGCCACCTTCTTCCATATCAGCCGTTGGCGATTTTAATACCTGTATTTGACTGGCCATAGCAGAATTAAGCAGATCAAGGCCAAAACCGCCAGAAGCGCGATCTTCATTACCTGGCGGTGTAGCTGATTGACCATTAATAGTCACTCGCGTAAAAAATGGTGACATACCACGAACAGAAACTTTCGAACCTACACCATTACCACGGGTAATTTGTATTCCAGTGACACGTTGCAGTGCTTCAGCAATATTATTATCGGGTAATTTTCCTATATCGTTTGCCGATATAGCATCCATGACCCCATCAGCATCACGCTTTGCTCTGATGGCGTCTTGGATAGATGCTCTGATGCCGATAACTTCAATGACTTCAAGTTCATCTTTTTTAACTTCAGCAGCATTAACATTGAAAGCGAACATTGGTGTTGCACTAACCGTGCTAATAAGTATCGCACTGGCAAGTTTGTTGTATGAAAATAACTTGTTGTCTAGTTTTGTCATTATATCTCCCCT
>JBLIKM010000056.1:0-8977 GCA_047636295.1 Methylophagaceae bacterium | reverse complement strand
CATGCCACCTTTCTGTGTCATTTTTTTCATCATTTTTTGCATTTGTGCGAATTGTTTTAGCAAGCGATTCACATCTTGAATTTGTGTACCCGAACCTGCTGCAATACGTTTTTTGCGCGAACCTTTAATGATTTCTGGTCGTTGACGTTCTTTTTTTGTCATCGAATTAATTATGGATTCTAATTTATTTAATTCTTTATCATTTACCTGTTGTTTCGCAGCCGCAGGGATATTTGACATGCCAGGCATTTTCTCCAACATTGAACCCATGCCGCCCATTTGTCCCATTTGTCTAAGTTGCTCTCTGAAATCTTCGAGATCGAAACCTTTACCTTTTTTCAGCTTATTTGCTAATTGATCGGCAGCGCCTTTATCCATCTTACGCTGCACATCTTCCACCAGCGACAATACATCGCCCATTCCCAAAATTCGAGAAACGACGCGATCAGGGTGAAAGGGTTCTAGAGCTGATGTTTTTTCACCAACACCCATAAATTTTATGGGTTTACCGGTAATATGTCGAATAGATAAAGCAGCGCCACCACGCGCGTCACCATCCGTTTTGGTTAAAATCACACCTGTTAACGGCAAAGCATCATTGAATGCCTTCGCCGTATTGGCGGCATCTTGCCCCGTCATACTGTCGACAGTAAAAAGCGTTTCAATTGGATTTATGGCCGCATGGATCTGTTTGATTTCGGTCATCATGTCATCGTCAATATGTAAACGACCTGCGGTATCAATGATGACGACATCAACAAACTGTAACTTAGCGTATGCAACGGCAGCTTTTGCTATTTCAACTGGATTTTGATCAATTTCACTAGGAAAGAACTGCGCATCCACTTCCGTAGCTAGTGTTTTCAACTGCTCAATGGCTGCGGGGCGATAAACATCGGCACTCGCCACCATCACTGATTTCTTTTCACGTTCCTTTAACCAACGAGCCAATTTTGCGACACTTGTTGTTTTACCGGCACCCTGTAGACCTGCCATCAATATAACGGCCGGCGGTTGTGAATTAAGGTTTAGCGATTCATTCGCCGTCCCCATCACCGCAACTAACTCGTCATTAACCACTTTTACCAATGCCTGGCCTGGCGTTAAACTACGAAGCACGTCCTGACCCATGGAACGCTCTTTTACCCGCTCGATAAACTCACGCACCACTGGCAAGGCGACATCAGCCTCAAGCAATGCCATGCGCACTTCACGCAGCGTATCTTTTACATTATCTTCAGTAATCCGTCCTTGGCCTCGAAGTTTTTGTAGAGTACCGCCTAATCTGTCCTGCAAACTATCAAACATAATTCACCTTAAGTTCGCTCAGCTTAAATATGCCGAAAATATAAATTTTTAAGATCTGGAATTATAACTGATAATGATTACATCGCGTATTATCTATACTATGTTCAAATCACTTTATCAGTACTATTGAGGAATGAACCAATATGGCCATTGCTAATTCATTAGCCTTCCTGCTCTATCTTAGTTGTAGCGTCGTTTTGATCCGTAACTTTGTTCAACGTAATCAGCAGGGTTCCGTATCATTCCCAGTAGGCATTATGACCATCCTAGCGCTTATTTTTCATGGTGCAGATATATTTTTAACCATGGAAGACGGATGGGATTTAAGTCTTTTCAGTACTTTAGCTGTCGCAACATGGTTAATGGCCTTTATCGCGCTGGTTTTAGGTGCTAAGCAAAAACATGCTCATCCCGGAATCATCATTTATCCCGTGGTTGCATTAAGTCTAATCCTCAAGACTTCCGTCCCAAGTGAGCCAACAACCATCCTAGCCAACCCCGCTATAGAGTGGCATATTCTACTTTCATTGGCGGCTTATAGTTTATTTACCTTAGCAGCCTTACAAGCAATCGTTTTAGCTATTCAAGAACAACAATTACGCCAACGCCATCTTGTCGGCCTTATGAGAAAGTTACCACCACTGCAATCAATGGAAACAACCCTGTTTCAACTAATTTCAGCTGGATTTATATTACTTACTTTAGGTGTAACTACAGGATTATTCTTTATTCAAGATATTTTTGACCAACAACTTATTCATAAGACGGTGTTGTCTCTTATCGCTTGGTGTGTATTTGCTATACTTTTACAAGGCAGGTTGCGATATGGCTGGCGAGGGAAAACCGCTATTAAGTGGACACTGATTGGTTTTATATTTTTAGTGCTAGCCTATTTTGGCAGCAAATTTGTTTTGGAATTTTTAATAACTCATGCCTGATACAACATCACTTACGTTGCTGTTTTCATTACTCTTTGTATTACTGTTTTTTTCCGCGTTTTTCTCCAGCGCAGAAACAGCATTAATGTCGCTCAACCGTTATCGTCTCCGCCATTTAGAGCATGAAGGCCATCCCGGTGCAATACGAGCCAGCCAACTATTAGCACGTCCAGATAGACTTATTGGTCTGATTTTACTCGGCAATAACTTTGTTAATATATTTGCTTCTGCAATTGCCACGGTAATCGGCGTCAAATTATATGGTGAAAATGGCATTGTGATTGCCACGTTGACTCTCACTCTCGTAATCTTGCTGTTTGCCGAAGTGACACCAAAAACATTAGCAGCCTTACATCCCGAACGTGTTGCATTTCCTGCCAGCATGATCCTCAAACCCATGTTGGTACTGCTTTTTCCATTAGTCTGGTTTACTAATGCTATCACTAACCGCTTACTCACCTTGCTGGGTGTTTCACCAGAAGATTCTTCATCAGCAGCGATTAATAGCGAAGAACTACGTATGGCACTAATGGAAGCGGGTAGCATCATTCCCAAGCGCCATAAAAAAATGTTAGTAAGTATTCTTGATCTCGAAAAAGTGACCGTCAATGATGTAATGGTGCCTCGGAATGAGATAGAAGGCATAGATATTAATGGCCCACTATCCGAGATTATCAAACAACTATCTTATTGCAGTAATACCCGTTTACCCGTCTATGAAGACAGCATGGATAACATCATTGGCATGATACATGTTAGAAAAGCCATGCATTTATTGGCTCAGGATAATCTCACTAAAGAAAGTTTAAATGGCATTATCAAAGAGGTTTATTTTGTGCCTGAAGGTACTGCGCTAAACACCCAATTAATTCAATTTCAAAGGCTTCGTAGACGAACGGGACTTGTGGTTGATGAATATGGTGACATCTTAGGCTTAGTTACTTTAGAAGATATATTTCGTGAAATTGTCGGTGAATTTACAGCAGGGTCGATTGATGAAGATAAAGATATTCATCCTCAAGAAGATGGTAGTTACCTGATTAATGGTTCGGCTAATATTCGCGATGTTAATCGAAATAACCATTGGCATTTACCTACAGATGGCCCTAAGACAATCAATGGTTTGATCTTAGAAATCTTAGAAACAATTCCCGAACCAGGTGTCAGTTTACGCATTAAGAACTATGTTATTGAGGTAGTACAAACGACAGATAACACTATTAAAACGGTACGCATCCGTAGTGCCGAATTGCAAGCAGAGAAAGCTTAAAGCGCCTTTCTAAAAAATGTTATGGATTGAGTGAACCATATTAAAGTGATTTAAAAAGCTAGCGCTCATCAACAATTTAGCTTTAAACTTCAAGCCCGTTCATAATGCAATAATACGACAATTAGTTCAGCCTCAGATCAAGGTATTATTTTAAGACTTTTGCACAATAAGTATTTTTCGTCAGGACAAGGCAAAAGCAGCTATAAAAAAGACTCTACATTAAGGGTCCTAATTTAAAAGACTTCAAGGAAAGTAATATGCGCATTTTATTTAAACTTATAATTTTTATCATTGTTATTGTCATCGCAGGGCTAGTTGCTCTACCTTTTATTGTTGATCCGAATGACTATAAACAAGAAATATCCAGCCAGGTAGAAAAAGTAACCGGACGCACCTTAACGCTGGATGGTGATATTAAATTATCTGTATTCCCTTGGATTGCACTTGAACTAGGACCATTATCATTAAGTAATGCCGCCGGTTTCAAATCCGAATCATTCGCCAAAGTTCAGGCGGCTCAAATTCGTATTAAATTAATGCCCTTGCTGAAAAAACAACTAGAAATGGACACGGTCATTCTAGATGGCTTGGTATTAAATCTTGAAAAAAACAAAACTGGAAAAACCAACTGGGATGATCTCGTTACCAAGAGTGAAAGTTCTACAAACAGCTCAAAAAGAGCGGATGTTTCATCTGATGATGACGCACCCGCTCTAGCAGCTATCAGTGTGGCTGGCGTAAAATTAACTAATGCTAATATTTTGTGGTCTGATGCCGCTACTGCTGAAAATTATCAGTTACAAAATTTCAACCTCAACACCGCTCCACTCATCCCAGGTAAACCGACCGCCTTAGATATGAAGTTTGACGTCGCCAGTACTAAACCTCAGGCTCAAGCCCACATCAAATTCGACACTAAACTAATGGTTGATTTAGAAAATCAGCACTACACGCTGACAGATCTAAATTTAACGACCCAAGCCTCTGGTAAAGAACTACCCTTTTCTCAAACTAATCTAACTTTCAGTGGCGATATCAACGCTGATATGATTAAACAACTAGTAACTATTGACGATTTGACACTGTCAGCCCAAGCAAATAATGACCAACAAACTATTGATGCTAAATTATCTGCTCAAATCTCATCAAATTTAACGACTCAACAAACAACCGTAAAAGGCTTAGTTTTATCTGCTGAAGTACTTGACGCTACCTTACCAAATGGCAAGGCCAATTTAAATATCGCGGCTGATATATCCACAGATATGAAACAGCAAACGATGACCTTGTCAGCCTTAGTTATCGATGCCTATGACGTTTTAATCAACGGTGATATTAAAGCCAATAAGTTATTATCAGATAATCCAAACTTCGTTGGTAACATTATTGTTAAACCTTTCAACTTAAGACAACTTGCCAATAATCTTAATGTTGAACTACCTGTAATGTCTGATGACACTACGTTAAAACTAGTTCAACTCACCACTGAATTTGAAGGTTCTACCAAACACATTAACGCTAAACAACTTAATGTGACATTAGACCAAAGCAAATTATCGGGGCAATTAGCCATTAATAATTTTGCTAAACCTGCCTTCGACTTCAAATTAAAGCTTGATGAACTCGATGCTGACCGTTATTTGCCACCCGTAAGTAAAACTGAACAGCTGAAATCTGCTGTAGTAGCTTCGGCGGGTACTGCAACGGCTGCTAGTGAACAACTACCATTAGAAATCTTGCGTCAACTCAATGCCAAAGGCACTTTGGATATTGGCAAACTAAAAATAAGTGGCACTCATAGTGAAAAAATCCATGTTGAAATTAACGCTACTAATGGCTTAATTACTTTAAGCCCCATGAGTGCCAATATGTACCAAGGTCAATATCAAGGTAATGTCGGACTTGATGCGCGTGGCCAAACACTTAAACTAAGTCTTAATGAAAATTTAAAAGGCGTCAAAGTAGGCCCCTTACTAAAAGATCTAACCGGCGATGACAAATTGTCAGGCATAGCCAATGCACAAGTAAAATTAACCGGCAACGGCGCAACAGTAATGCAAATCAAACAAACATTATCTGGAAATGGTAATTTTTCATTTACCGATGGTGCCGTCAAAGGTGTAAATATTGCTGAAAGTATTCGTAAAGCCAAAGCCACACTTAAAGGTGAAACATTGCCAGTTTCAGACGCATCAGTACAAACTGACTTTTCAAATCTTAGTGGCTCATTCACTGCCACTGATGGCATTATTAACAACCAAGATCTATTGGCGATGTCACCTCTTTTACGTATTAACGGCGCGGGTAAAATCGATTTGCCGAAAGAAGGTATTGATTATGGACTTAGAGTATCAATCGTTGAAACGTCAACAGGCCAAGGTGGCAAGGCATTGGCAGATTTAAAAGGTTTAACTATTCCCGTAAAAATCACTGGCACATTTAATAATCCCAAACCAACCGTTGATCTAGCAAGCATGCTCAAAGAAAGAGCAACAGAAGAAGTGAAAGCTAAAGTAGCGGAAAAATTAAAAGATAAATTAGGTGGTGACTTAGGTGATTTATTAGGTAGTTTACTGTCCCCAAAATCAGCAGCACCCGTAACCGAACCAACAACAGCAATACCCCCGCCCCCTGCTGATCCAGCTGCTGAACTGACACCAGAAAAAACGCTAGAAGAACAATTAAAAGATGAACTATCAGACAAGTTAAAGGGCTTTTTTTAAACCCTAAAATAAAGGCAAAGCACGCCTAAGCATTTACTAATAAAGGAGTGCTTTGCCTTTATGGCCCCTGATAGCTTCAAACATTATTCTCTCAACCTTTAATAACAGATGAATCCCTATGACGAGTCCATTATTTAGTGATCGACTACTGAAGTGGTTTGACCAACATGGACGTAAAGATCTACCGTGGCAACAACAACCAACGCCCTATCACGTCTGGCTATCAGAAATAATGCTTCAACAAACTCAAGTCAGTACTGTTATCCCGTATTATCAGAAATTTACTGAACACTTTACCAATATCTCTGCACTCGCACGAGCACCGGTAGATGATGTACTCGCACTATGGACGGGGTTAGGTTACTACGCCCGAGCGAGAAACCTGCATAAAGCGGCCAACATTATGGTGAAACATCATCAGGCACAAATGCCATCAACATTAGATGAACTAACCGCACTGCCAGGAATCGGCCGTTCAACTGCTGGCGCCATAATGGCTTTAGCACATCATCAACACTTTCCGATTCTTGATGGTAACGTTAAACGCGTATTAGCACGATACTCTGCCATAACAGGTTGGCCAGGGAATAAGCAGATTGAAAATAAACTTTGGCTAATTGCACAACAACTCTTACCTCAGAGTAGAATAGCCAACTATATCCAAGCACAAATGGACTTAGGGGCAACTTTGTGCACGCGTAGTAAACCGAACTGTACTGCCTGTCCTCTTAATGCTGGCTGCCAAGCTTACCTAGAAGGCAATCCTACTGCATACCCAACAGCTAAACCCAAAAAACATATTCCAACTCGCCAGTCACATTGGATAGTAGCCCAAGCAAAAACTGGAGAATTATTATTGGAACAACGGCCATCACTCGGAATTTGGGGAGGCTTATGGAGTTTTCCAGAATTAGATAATGCTGCTGATCTCGACCACACGTGTTCTAATCAGTTGAGTGTCAATGCTACTAAGATCACGTCACTGAATAATATTAAGCATACTTTCAGTCATTTTAAGCTTGAGATATCTCCGCATTTAATTGAGTGTGAGATCACTAATAACTATATCGCCGAGAATAAAAAGTTATCTTGGTATAAAATAAACGAAGCATTACAACTTGGTTTACCCGCTCCGGTTAAATCACTCATAGAATCACTACAGTAAAAGAGGACTCAAATGGCACATACCGTTCATTGCGTAAAACTCAATAAAGAAGCTGAAGGCTTAGACTTTCCTCCGTATCCTGGTGAGCTAGGTAAAAAAATCTACGAATCAGTATCTAAAGAAGGATGGCAGACGTGGTTAGCTCAACAAACGATACTTATCAATGAGTATCGTCTTTCACTAGCTGATCCAAAATCTCAATCATTTTTAAAAGAAGAGCTTGAAAAATTCTTTTTTGGTGAAGGCTCAAGCCTACCTAAAGAATTTGTAGCCAAGTAGCATAAAACAAGCTTATTTGCGCAAAAACGCCTAATTAGCGCATCAATGACAAATATGTCAATAATATTATTGTTAATACAAAATTTAAGCAGCTTCTAGAAATAAGCCCTTTATTTATAAGGGCTTACAATGTTAATGTGTATTATTGATTCATTCAATATTATCGAATAATGCAAAGAAAACTGTTTTTTCAACAAATACAAAGGCTAATTAATTTTTAATGCGTATAATACTCATAGCTTCTTTTAGGAGTTACACAAGTTAGCTTCTAAGAAATTAGTAAGCAAGAAATTAAGAAAATGAAAATATTGAGGTAGTTATGGCAGATCAAGTTACAGGTACAGTTAAGTGGTTCAACGATGCTAAAGGTTTTGGCTTTATTGAACAAGCAAGTGGTCCAGATGTATTCGTACATCACAGCGCAATTCAATCAGATGGTTTTAAATCATTGAAAGAAGGCCAAGCAGTAACGATGGAAGTTACTCAAGGTGCTAAAGGCCCACAAGCTGAGAATGTTATTCCTGGCTAGTTAGTCTGAAAGTAAAATTAAAAAAGGCCGGTTTGGATTATTCCACCGGCCTTTTTTATTGCCTATGACTTGTGGCTTTGAATTTAATCGATGATGGCCAATTACTTATGAAAGTCGTTAGCTTTAAAAGCATTCGAATTGTTATTGTGTTGTCATTACTCGCCGTCGCCGCTATATACACTCAAGCGCAAAGGCTTAATACCACTTCATAGTATCAAGCTATCGAAGTCATTATATTTCCACTTAATGGCTATGGTTTAACATAACCGCTCTATCCTCAGCATTATGCAGAAATTATGGCGGGAAGAATCTCGTTATCTCAAGCTGACACTTGAATACCAAAAAATTTACGCTTTTGCCTAGTCGGCAAGGCAACTGCTAAAGAAACTAATTGGGTACCCACGCTATGACGACACTGATAGCTAGCCCATTTATTAGAAACCAACGCTATGGCGTATTATCAACACTTTCGCTGGCGGAGCCTGGCTATCCCTTTGGTTCAATCGTACCTTCTATTATCAGTGCTGAAGGTGACATCGCGATTTTTATTAGCCACTTAGCTGAACACACTCACAATATCCAGGTTAACCCTAAAGTATCCCTGACCATTTTTGATCCCAATGATGCAGCAATCCTACTGCAGGACCACGACTTACATGTATAGCAGTAGCCACGCTTGCTAAAGATGACATCCAATTAAGACAAGATTATTTAAATCAATTTTCTGATGCTGAGATGATCTTAAATCTGTCCGGCTTTCATTTT
>JBLIKM010000055.1:0-8982 GCA_047636295.1 Methylophagaceae bacterium | reverse complement strand
TAATGCCAATGCAGGCGGCTTACTTGGCGCGATAGTCACCGCTACGGTCGGCGCTGTTATGTTGCTATATGTCATTAACATTATTAAGAAGGCATAGTTCAATAGCTCTTAGGCAACAAGTTTAATCAGCTAAATATCTCAGTGGGATGAAACGAGTCCCGCTGAAATATTCAGCGGTTATTTAATCGCTAGTCTTTAGTTATAAAAGCCTAACAAAGTAAACCTTCGCTTTTACTTACAAACCCGCCACCAACATTGAAAAAAAGGCACATGATGACATTTACAGCTCATCAATACGGCCATTCGGACTCATTCATTATTTAACGCTTGCTTACTTAATGTTAAACCACTCACTATATGCATCAAATTTTATGTCGGTATAAATTAACGTTTTGCTCTACCGATATCATCATAGTTTTCAATAAGGTTAAACGCGATGCGCTTAGTGTCATTTGATTATTTTAGAGGCGTTGCGATTTTATTTATCGTCGCTGGCCATTCCTTTGGCGCCTGGTCGATCGATACTTTTAGCGAAAAAGTGTTCGCTAATATTGTATATAGCGGCACCGCTTTATTTGTCTTTATTTCAGGCTTTTTCTTCCACCATATTTTCTATAAAGATTTTGACATGAAAATCTTTATGTCTAAAAAAGTTAAGAATGTCTTGGTTCCCTATTTGATCCTGTCGACTGTTGGCTTTTTTTATTTTGCAATGTCATCAGAATCCTTTCCCTTCCTCGATCGATTTATCTCAACGGATGGTTCATCATCGATGGACTACGTGCAGTTGTATTTTAGCTATCTGTGGACGGGACGGATTATGTACGCCTATTGGTACATTCCCTTTATCATGATTATGTTTTTAATCTCACCGATATTCATTATCTACATCAGATTATCTTTAGCCGTAAGGCTTACACTGATGTTAGTTTTGTTAATAATCTCGGCATTTTTTGTACATCGGCCCATCTTAAGTCTGTCGCCAATCCATTCCGTTATGTATTATATTCCGATATATTTAATAGGCATTAACTGCTCGATAAATCGTGAGCAATTTGAATCCTTTATTAAGGGTAAAACGCTTTTTTTTGGTTTCATTGTCATTGCTTTAGCTATTCTACAATCTATGTATTTTGATTCCAGAGGCGCGCTTTCTAAGGCTGACATATTTTCTTATGGTGCCGTAGATATTAATATTTTCCAAAAAATAGCCTTATGTTTCTTTTTCCTTTCATTGCTTCATCGCTATGAAAACAACGCAATACCGGGATTGAAACTATTGGCCTCGTCTAGCTTTGCAATCTACTTTTTGCATACGTGGGTTTTGCATATAACTAATCAATATCATCCGTATGTATTATTCCAAAATGTACCCCAGATGTTAGTTTGGTTTGGCGTAATCATCTTTGTAGTGGCGATTAGTTTGTTTATCGCTTATTCAATAAAAGCTGTTTTAAAACACCGCAGCCGCTATCTGATTGGTTGGTAAATACTCTAACTTTTATTGTTTATTTATTTGCCTGTTCATCTAGTATTTTTAGGCGTGCTAGTTTTTCAGCAATCTTAATTTCTAAGCCGCGGTTAACCGGCTGATAATAATTTCTTGCTGCCATGTTTTCTGGGAAGTAATTTTCACCTGCCGCATAGGCGTCGGGTTCGTTGTGGGCATAACGATAGTCTTTTTTATAGCCTAGTTCTTTCATTAACTTAGTGGGTGCATTACGTAAATGTAAGGGCACTTCCGCCGAACCTTGGCTACGCACATCTTGCATAGCGGCGTTAAAAGCCATGTAAACCGCATTACTTTTCGGTGCACTTGCTAAATACATTACGGCTTGGGCAATAGCCAGTTCGCCTTCTGGCTGGCCTAATTTGTCAAAACTTTCCCATGCATCCAATGCAATGCGTAAACCGCGTGGATCAGCGTTACCGATGTCTTCACTCGCCATACGTACTATCCGTCGCATTAAATAAACTGGATCACAACCGCCATCGAGCATCCGACATAACCAATACAATGCCGCATCAGGTGATGAGCCGCGAACCGATTTATGTAAGGCAGAGATCTGATCATAAAAGGCTTCGCCACCTTTATCAAAGCGGCGTAATGTGCCGGTTAAAACTTCGGCTAAACCGTCTTCATCAACCGTCGTTTGATCTTTGCTATCGGCTAAATCAACGACTATTTCCAACAAATTCAGTACTCGTCTACCATCACCATCTGCGCCTTCTGACAGGGTATCGCGTAATGCTTCGGGAAATTCAATATCGCGATCAGCTAAACCCACTTCAGCATTATTCAATGCGCGATCAATAATCTCACGTAAATCTTTGGCTTCGAGTGATTTGAGCACATACACTCGGGTTCGAGATAACAAGGCATTGTTCAACTCAAAAGACGGGTTTTCGGTCGTCGCACCAATAAATGTAAAGGTGCCATCTTCAACGTAAGGCAGAAAAGCATCTTGTTGTGATTTATTAAAACGATGCACTTCATCGACAAATAATAAGGTACGACGGCCCTGTTCTTGTTGTAATTGTTGCGCTCGCGCTACCGCGGCACGCACTTCTTTGACACCTGCCAGCACGGCTGAGATGGTAATAAATTCCATATCACAATAACCCGCGATCAATTTACCCAAGGTGGTTTTCCCGGTGCCTGGTGGCCCCCAAAAAATCATCGAATGTGGATGTCCAGAAGCGATAGCTTGGCGTAATGGCTTGCCTTCACCCAACAGATGATGTTGACCAATATAGCCATCCAATGTTTTGGGGCGCATTCTATCGGCGAGTGGTCTCCCTGCTAGATCATCGATATTATCAAACAAACTCACAATCCAGTATCACCTATTACATCGACTCCGGGTTTTGGTGTGAAGACAAAGGTATCTTTTGTCAGTACAGGATTTTCTTGTGCTTGGCTGAAAACTAATCTGGTGCGTTGATCAAAGCTATCTTTCATAATCATGGTACGTAAGCCGTATTGATCAAAGGCCAGTGCAATCATTTGAAAGCTAGAGTCAACATTTATAGGAACTAGTTCAACCCACATCATGCCGTCTTCAGAGGGGATATCAGTCAATAAGTACTTATCTAATGGTAGGGTATTTCCAGACAATAGAGTTGCAGGGGTATCGCTTAATGCTTCTTGTTGTGATTTAACGGTTACTTGTTCAAGATCAACATCATAAAACCAAATACGTTGGCCATCGGCCACAATATGTTGCGGGAAAGGTTCTTGATAATCCCAGCGGAACTTACCGGGACGCTCTAATACAAACTCGCCTTCCGCCTGCTCCATAATATTACCTTGTGGATCGAGTACTGTCTGTTGGAAGTTGGCTTTATAGGTCACCACATTCTTCACAAACGTATTTAATTTTTCTGATGCTGAATCTGCCGCCGACACTGAAAATGACAACAACATTGTCAGAATAACAATACCGCTTTGCAGAAGGTTTTTACCTATCATACCGAGACTCCAATTTTTCCATCGAGTCACGTTGACTCTTTGTAGAGCTACGACCACCACTTATAGTGAATCGTTGCCCAATATCTATTTTTAAAAAGTAAAATATTGGCAAGACTTGCATAAAATTACTCATATTGCTGCTATTTCCTGAGCAGGATTCACCTTAATAATCTTTACGTGGTGGTGGTGCCAATACCTCACGGCTGCCATTGCCCTGCATAGAGGACACTACGCCAGCAGCCTCCATCGCCTCAACAATGCGTGCCGCACGGTTATAACCAATCTTTAAACGACGTTGCACGCCAGAAATAGAAGCACGTTGGCTTTCCGTTACAATTTGCACGGCTTGGTCATACAAAGCATCTTGCTCGCCATCGCTGGGATCGCTCAGATTGCTGCTTTCGTCATCATCTTCTGGTATGCCGCGAGTAATTTCTTCTAAATAGTTAGGCTGGGCATATTTTTTCAAAAAATTGACGACTTGATGTACTTCATGATCATCAACAAAAGCACCATGAACACGTTCTGGTATGCTTGTTCCTGGTGGTAAGAACAACATATCACCCTTGCCTAATAATTGCTCGGCACCCATTTGATCCAAAATAGTACGCGAATCAATGCGTGACGATACTTGAAAAGCTATCCGTGTAGGGATATTGGCTTTAATTAAGCCAGTAATAACATCCACCGACGGCCTTTGGGTGGCTAAAATCAAATGAATACCTGATGCGCGGGCTTTTTGTGCCAGACGGGCAATTAATTCTTCGACTTGTTTACCCACCACCATCATCATATCGGCAAGCTCATCAATAATGACGACGATAAACGGTAGTGGCACTAATGTTTCTGGTGGCTCACCATCGACTAAATCAACCATGGGATCTATGATTGGTTCACCACGGTCTATCGCATCTTTCACCTTTTTATTAAAGCCGGTGATATTTCGCACACCCATTGCAGCCATTAAGGGATAACGTCGTTCCATTTCTGCAACGCACCAACGTAAAGCATTAGCGGCTTCTTTCATATCCGTTACTACGGGCGTTAATAAATGAGGAATATCTTCATAAACTGATAATTCCAACATTTTTGGATCAATCATGATCAGGCGAACTTGTTCAGGTGTTGCCTTGTAGAGCAGACTTAAAATCATCGCATTGACTGCAACTGATTTACCCGAGCCCGTCGTACCTGCTACGAGTAAGTGCGGCATCTTTTCTAAATCAACCGATACTGGGCGACCTGCAATATCTTTACCCAATGCCATCATCAATACAGATTTATTTTTTTCGTAACCTTCTGAACCTAAAATTTCACGTAGGCGGACTATATCGCGGTGTTCATTGGGTATTTCTAGCCCAACGACTGGTTTCCCTGGTATAACTTCAACAACACGGACACTGCTAACCGATAAAGAACGGGCCAAATCTTTTGCCAAGCCAGAAATTCGACTTACTTTTATTCCGGCAGCAGGTTGCAATTCAAAACGGGTGACAACAGGGCCTGGTTGAACTTCCACTACTTGCACTTCAACGCCAAAATCTTTTAACTTAAGTTCGACCAGACGTGACATGGCTTGTAAAACTTCCTCGCTATAACCCCCGACACTCGCTGACGCCATATCAAGCAAGGCCAATGCAGGCATACTGCTGCCATCTTCAGGCGTTTCAAACAAAGGAACTTGGCGCTCTTTTTCCTCACGTATACTTGGCGCAGTAGCTTCTATTATCGGTTCAACACGTACTTTTGGCTGCGCTTTTATTTTTTCATTTTTTTGGCGAAAACTTACTTCCCGGCGTAGTTTAGTTTCTTTTACGACTAATTTTTCTTTGAACTCACGAAGCCAACGCGCAGTGCGGGTCATGATTAATAATGCAACAGCACCTAATCGATCAATCACCATCAACCATGACAGGCCAGTGTATAAAGTCACACCGGTTAAAAATACCGCCAATAGTAATAAGCTGGTACCTGACGCACCAAATATTGATACAAATCCGTTACCCACCACCTCACCTAAGACACCGCCGGCACCTAGAGGTAATAAACTTGCGTAGGTCGTTAAACTTAAGGTTGATAAACCACTGGCTGCGGAAAGCGCCATGATTAAACCGACTGCTTTTAAAATCCAAAAGTGTAGAGCACCCTCAGAATCAGCAGTTTTACCCCAGCTAAATAATAGCCAGCCACTAAATCCCAGCATTAAAGGTGATAGATAGGCTGGAAAACCGAAGCCATATAACAAAGCATCGGCTAACCAAGAACCGACAATGCCGCCTCGATTTGAGATCGCATCATTAGTGCCGGTGGTCGACCATGCGGGGTCAGTCGGCTGATATGACCACAATGACAGTAGCAAATAACCAGCTAATGCCAGCGCTAAAATAAGTGCTGCCTCGCGCAAGCGAAAGCCCACGGCACTAGACATTACTTGTCGTTTTTCTTTATCGTTCACTCGTGATGCCTGAGCCAATGTAATATTTCCAATAAAGCTAATAAATAATGTCAGATTTTAACACAGCTTTTCAACTGATATGCTTTACCAAATGCACAGCAGTGAGTACCCTTATAGAAATTCAAGCAAATTAATTGGAGATCAAAAACATGGCTGACAGCAAACATTGCCGCTTACTTATCCTTGGTTCAGGCCCAGCGGGTTACACTGCCGCGGTCTATGCTGCTCGTGCAGCACTTGAACCCGTATTAATTACCGGCATTGAACAAGGTGGACAACTTACTACTACCACCGACGTTGATAATTGGCCTGGTGATGATCAAGGTGTCCAAGGCCCTGAGTTAATGGACAGAATGAAGCGTCACGCCGAGCGTTTTGGTACCGATATTATATTTGATCACATT
The DNA here is from genome assembly GCA_047636295.1 of Methylophagaceae bacterium. Classification (GTDB taxonomy): domain Bacteria; phylum Pseudomonadota; class Gammaproteobacteria; order Nitrosococcales; family Methylophagaceae. The sequence goes on along the minus strand of JBLIKM010000055.1, from coordinate 2,651 downwards.
CATACTACCGATCTAAGCCAACGTCCATTCCGACTAATCGGTGATGCCGGTGAATATACCGCTGATGCATTGATCATCGCCACGGGGGCCACTGCACAATATCTAGGTATGGAATCTGAAGAAGCATTCAAGGGCCGCGGTGTTTCTGCATGTGCAACGTGCGATGGCTTCTTCTACAAAAAACAACCCGTTGCAGTAATCGGCGGAGGTAATACTGCAGTTGAAGAAGCGTTATATTTATCTAACATTGCATCAAAAGTTACGGTTATTCATCGTCGCGACAAATTTACTTCTGAAAAAATATTAAGTGCCCAACTGCTGAAAAAAGCGGAAGAAGGTAATGTAGAAATCTTATGGAACTCTCAACTTGATGAAGTGTTGGGCGATCAAGCAGGTGTAACGGGTTTACGCATCAAAAACAATTTAGATGACAGTATGCAAAACGTGTCTGTACAAGGTGTTTTTATTGCCATTGGCCATAAACCTAATACCGACATGTTTGTCGATCAACTGGAGATGGAACATGGTTACATTACGCTGAAAAAAGGCACACAAACTAGTATTAAGGGTGTGTTTGCAGCGGGAGATGTTTCGGATCCTATTTACCGTCAAGCGGTTACCTCGGCGGGTGCGGGTTGCATGGCCGCATTGGATGTTGAACGATATTTAGAAAGTGAAAATAACGCAACATAACTAAACACAAAGGGCAGGTATTAACTTGCCCTTAACGTTTATGAGGCAATAATCTCATGGAAAATTATCAACATATTCTCATTGCCGCTGACTTTTCCGAGCATAGCCAACAGGTCATAAGTCGCGCCCAAGAAATTGCTGAGCGTTATCAAGCAAAGCTCAGCATTTGTCATATTATCGAAGATTTCCCGATTGCTGATTTTGCATACGAACCTATGATCAGCGTTGATCTAGACATGCGTGATGCGATGCTGGATACAGGTAAAAAACACATCGCAGATATTGGCCGTAAATTTAACATCTCGACTGAAAATCAATGGGTGGAATTTGGTAGCCCTAGCCTGAATGTTGTTAGCTTGGCAAAAGAGCATAAAGTAGATTTGATTGTTGTTGGCTCTCACGGTCGCCACGGCATAAAATTATTACTCGGGTCGACTGCTAATGGCGTTTTACATCATGCTTTATGTGATGTTTTGGCAATAAGGCTAACTGAGGACTAGTTACACTTTCAGCTAGAATTTTTATTTAGGCGAACGTTCAAATAATCCATACAGCCAACGCCGTATGGCAAATACAACCGTGTTGCTTTTACCCAGTCACATCGACAACGCGGCATCTTTTGCTGTTAAATTCATCAACTAATGGTTAAAATTTACGCTGAAAGACTGACGCTCGCAGTATCATTTAACATGCCGTGTTCTCGTATCTAACCATCACCACAGCCAGAACGATTACATAACAATACTTTAGATTCAAAATATGGTGACTTAGGATAGGACATTTAGTCGCTTTATTTACTACATCTAATTAAGATGTCTCCTAACACTTTCTAAAGCCAGAGCGGCCCATGAACTCACTTTTCAAAACAACGGGATTTTTTGCCTTTATATCAATGATATTCCTAAATGCATTTGTCGATTTAGGCCATAAAATTCTTATTCAAAACACTGTTTTCAAAGTCTATGATGGCTCAACGCAAGTCATATTAACCGCCATTATCAATGGCCTTATTTTATTACCATTTGTATTGTTATTTACTCCTTCTGGGTTTTTAGCCGACCGTTTTAAAAAGCCTAAGATAATGCAATGGGCTGCTTTGGCTGCCGTCGTATTAACTTTGATAATCACGGCCTCATACTATTTAGGCTGGTTTAAACTAGCTTTTGCCATGACTTTTTTACTCGCAGCGCAAAGTGCATTTTACTCACCCGCTAAATATGGTTACATTCGTGAAATTGCAAGTAAAAATCATTTAACCTACGCCAATGGCGTTGTGCAATCTGTCACTATCATAGCAATCTTATTAGGTATGTTTGCGTTCTCCGTGCTATTTGAAAATATCTTAGCTGGCCATACCTTTTCGTCAGAAGCCGATATTATTCAGATGATTGCCCCACTTGGTTGGTTACTGGTTGCAGGTAGTTTAATTGAGCTTTATTTCGCCTTACGCTTACCCAATATTGAACATCCTATCAACACTGAATCTTTCAATTGGAAAAAATATCGCAGCGGTAAATCGCTACACAATAATCTTAAATTACTACACGTTGATCCTATTATTTGGTTATCCATTATTGGGCTATCGGTTTTCTGGGGTGTATCACAAGTTGTACTTGCTACCTTCCCCGCCTTCGTTAAAGAGGTGTTATCAATCAATAACACAATTGTTATTCAAGGCTTACTCGCCTGTTCAGGTATTGGTATTGTCGGTGGTTCATTATTGGCAGGTAAAATTTCTGACCGCTATATCGAATCTGGATTGATCCCGCTTGGCGCGCTAGGCATGGTTGTCACCTTGTTCTTTTTACCGCAGCTCAGATCAACCAGCCTATTCGCTATTGATATTCTCGCTTTTGGATTTTTTGGTGGCTTATTTATTGTGCCACTCAATGCCTTAATTCAGTTCCATGCTAAGGCGCAACAATTAGGGACGGTACTTGCTGGTAATAACTGGATCC
>JBLIKM010000054.1:0-9071 GCA_047636295.1 Methylophagaceae bacterium | reverse complement strand
ATCCATAATACTCTGCGTTTTAAAGTGTATAGGGGTAGAAATAACTACCAACAGCCTTATAATGCTGTAAATCATTAAAGGTTCATTATATCATGCTAGAAACACTTTCTTTACCGCTGATTGTACTCGTGGCCGCTTATTTAATAGGCTCATTATCCAGTGCCATCCTCTTATGTAAACTAGCTGGCCTGCCTGATCCTCGCTCACAAGGCTCAGGAAATCCCGGTGCGACCAATGTCTTACGATTTGGAGGTAAGAAACTAGCGGCAACGGTGTTAATCATTGATGTGCTAAAAGGAGTACTGCCGGTTGTTATAGCCCGTTATGTTGATTTAGAGATTACTTGGCTCACAGCAACTGCCTTTGCCGCATTTATCGGACATTTATACCCGGTATTTTTTGGCTTTAAAGGTGGTAAAGGTGTTGCCACAGCATTAGGTGGCTTTTTAGCCTTATCTCCGGCACTTGCAGCCATTATATTACTGAGTTGGCTGCTGGTATTTTTACTCAGTCGTATCTCATCTTTATCAGCTATTATCGCCTCAGCACTCGCCCCTGTTTACAGCTTATGGTTAATCGATAGTGTGAATGCCCGCTGGATTATTTCAGTGATGGCAGTGATGTTATTAATGCGTCATCGTGGCAACATTCAGCGCTTGCTCGCTGGCGAAGAAAAAAAATCTAAATAAGGTAACAAAATCATCATGGCAGGTTCACTACAAGATCAATTACTCAAAGTCGGCGTTATTGATAAACAGAAATCAAAAAAAGTTCAGCATCAGCAGCGCAAAGATGGCAACAAAGCGCGGCAAGCAGTTAAGTCTGGCAAAAAAGTAGACTCGCAAACGCGAGTAGACCAACAACAGATGGCGCAAGAAAGACATGACAAAAAAATACGTGATTTAGAACTTAATAAACAGCGTGATGCAGAACGCGCTGAAAAAGCTATCGTTGTTGAAGTCCAGCAAATCATTCAGCAATACACCGTGGCGATCCCTAAAGAAGCTGATGTTGCCTATAATTTCACCCATAAGAACAAGGTGAAAAAGGTCTACGTCTCTAGCGAACAACAAAAACAGTTAACCTTAGGCCAACTCGCTATCGCTACCATCGGTGAACGTCACCTGCTTGTTCCGGACAAAATCGCCGAGAAAATTGAACTTCGTTTGGCCAGCAGTATTATCCGCATTCACCCAGAAATTAACGCCTCACAAACCATCTCGAATGATGATCCCTATGCTGATTATGAAATTCCAGATGATTTAATGTGGTAACGCTGTATCTGAATACGTTCCTCATTTTTACGGCGGACTAAGTTCATCTAGAGGCCAACGAGGTCGAGCAGAAAAGGACGGCACAGCGTGTTTGGTCATCACTGATTGGCGCATTGCACCAGCAAACGCAATCATCGCACCATTATCGCCACAAAAGTCTGGGCGCGGATAATAGACATCGGTATTGGGCAGGGCATCAAGCCGTGTTCGCAATGCCTTATTGGCACTAACGCCACCGGCAACCACTAGACATCGACGTCCAGTTTGTTTTAAAGCGCGTTTACATTTTATCGCCAACGTTTCTACCGCCGCAGTCTGAAAAGCCAGCGCGACATCAGCTTTATCTTGATCAGTTTGCGCACTATCACGCCAAGTATTCATCGCAAACGTTTTTAAACCACTAAAACTAAAGTCTAATCCCGAGCGATTTGTCATAGGTCTTGGAAACGTATATTTATCAACTATACCTTGTTCAGCTAGTGCCGCTAAAATAGGCCCGCCAGGGTAGCTAAGGCTAAGCATTTTAGCTGTTTTATCGAAGGCTTCACCTACCGCATCATCAATTGATTCACCCAATAACTCATATTGACCCACACCCTGAACATCAATCAATAAGGTATGGCCACCAGACACCAGTAACGATACAAACGGAAATTCTGGAGGATTATCTTCCAGTAGGGGCGATAATAGATGTCCTTCCATATGATTAATAGCAAGCGCAGGTACATCTAATGCCCAAGCAATACTGCGACCAATCGCTGAACCAACTAATAATGCGCCAACCAGACCCGGTCCAGCGGTATAAGCGACTGCGTCAATATCCGCACGAGTTAACTTAGCCTCGGCTAACACTTCGTTGATCAAAGGTAATGTCTTGCGAATATGATCACGAGAAGCCAATTCGGGTACCACGCCGCCATATTCAGCATGAAGTGCTATTTGACTATATAAAGCATGGGCCAGTAAGCCATGTTCGCTGTCATAGAGTGCAATACCTGTTTCATCACAAGATGATTCAATGCCCAATACTCGCATATGTGTCCGTCTCCGCTCATCATAAAGGTCATTATTATGCCTTTTTTAAAATAAATTTGATTCAACTCTTTGCTTTCCTTTCGGAATTTCGTACAATTACGGGTTCTTCCATCTAAATATGTTTAGGAATTATTAATGCCATCAGTACGTTTAAAAGAAAACGAACCATTTGATATCGCTCTACGTCGCTTCAAACGCGCCTGTGAAAAAGCCGGCACCGTTACCGATGCACGTGCTCGTGAAGCTTATGAAAAACCAACAACTGTACGCAAACGCGCTGCAGCTGCTGCCGTTAAACGTCACCAAAAGAAAGTATCACGTGAAAGCGCTCGCCGCGTTCGCATGTACTAAAAGACGATTATTATGCCTGCTGAATCAAGCCCATTAAAGCTTAACCTTACTGATAACGTTAAAGCCGCGATGCGCGCTAGAGAAAAAGAGCGCCTTGCGACATTACGTCAAATCACAGCGGCAATTAAACAGTTTGAAATTGATAATCGTCAAGATCTCGATGATGAAGGCATTATTAAGATCCTGACAAAAATGTGTAAGCAACGCCGTGATTCATTAAGTCAATTCCAGGCTGCTGGTCGCGATGATTTAGCCGCGATAGAAATTGCAGAATTGGCGATCATTGAAGAATTCATGCCAACAGCAATGACTGAACAAGAAATTGCTGGTGCTATACAAGCAGCCATTGCCAAATCTGGCGCTTCTAGTGCTCGCGACATGGGTACCGTAATGAACATTTTACGTCCTCAGCTTCAAGGGCGTGCTGATATGGGTCCTGTTAGTGGCCTTGTTAAGGCGGCGCTCTCTGCATAAGGCAGATAAGCGTGCTACTAAAAATATAACTTGGCCATAGACATCTGTCATGGCCGGCCAAATACCTACACAATTTATCGATGACCTATTAACTCGCGTTGATATCGTTGATGTTATTGATCCACGAGTACCCCTAAAAAAAGCGGGTAAAAACCTTACTGCATGTTGTCCATTCCATAGCGAAAAATCCGCCTCATTTACTGTCAGTCCAGACAAACAGTTTTATCATTGTTTTGGCTGTGGTGCACACGGCACTGCTATTGGCTTTTTAATGGAATACGACCAAATGAGCTTTCCTGAGTCCATTCAGGAACTCGCTGATCTTGTCGGTATGACCGTACCAACAACACAAGCCTTATCGAATACTCCCGCCAAACAAAATCTCTATGACTTATTGGATAAAGTCAGCCAGTATTATGTTCATCAGCTGCATAACCATCCACAAAAAGCTGAATTTATACGTTACCTCGAGCAACGTGGTTTATCAGCAAAAATTATTGATCACTTTAATATAGGAATGGCACCTGATGGCTGGGATAATGTGCTTAAAACCTTTGGTACTTCAGAGCAAGCACGTCAGCAATTAAATGAAGCGGGCTTACTAAGCAGTAATGATAATGGGCGAACCTATGACCGCTTTCGTAGACGTGTCATGTTCCCAATTCGAGATCGGCGAGGAAGAGTGATTGGTTTCGGTGGACGCGTTTTAGATGACAGTGCCCCAAAATACTTAAACTCGCCAGAAACACCCATTTTCCACAAAGGAAATGAACTTTATGGTCTATTTCAGGCGCGTAAAGCCCATCGCAAACTAGAACGCATCATCATTGTAGAAGGCTATATGGATGTCATCGTGTTAGCAGAACATGACATAACTAACGCCGTTGCCACATTAGGTACAGCGACCACACCCGAACATTTACGCCAACTACTGCGCAGCACGCCCGAAGTGGTATTTTGTTTTGATGGCGATCGCGCAGGTAGAGAGGCGGCGTGGCGTGCAGCAGAGAATGCATTACCGCTATTAGGTGGTAACCACCAACTAAAATTCATGTTTTTACCCGATGGCGAAGATCCTGATAGTTTGATTCGCCAACAAGGACCCGTGGAATTTAATAATTTAGTGACACAAGCACAAGATTATTCTGATTTCTTTTTTGCTTCCTTAGAAAGTAGGGTCGATATTAGCTCGATGGATGGTCGGTCACGATTAGTAGAAATTGCAAAACCCTATCTCCGCCATATTCCAACGGGTGTTTATCGGGATATGTTAGAACAGCAATTAGCCAATAGAGCACAAACCAGCACCGCTGTATTGCACAAGCATATCGAAAAACCGCCAGAAATGGCACAGAGGCCCAGCTATAAAAAAAACATCTCTTCAGCTAACACACCTATTTCTCCGGTAAGAATGGCTATTACACTGCTATTACAACATCCAAAACTTCACCAAGATTTAGGCCCTTTTGACAAAATCTCAACATTAAATTTACCTGGAATAAAAATTTTAGTGCAAATACTTGAAACTTTGCAGCAAAATCCCCATCTTAATACTGCGGCATTACTGGAACGATCACGGGATACCGACTCCGAAAAGCATTTACAACGCTTAGCTCAACAAACGTTACCTTTAACTGCTATAGAATTAAAACATGAGTTAATCGCAATTGTTCAACAGCTGCAAAAACAAGCTGTTGAACAAAGAAAAGAAGATCTAGAACGTAAACATCCGAGTCAATTAACCGATGAAGAGAAAGCAGAAATACGAAGCCAATACCATTAAACACCACTTTTTGCATAGATAATGCTGTTCAATATTAGAGGGTTGCGTTATAATGTCTGGCTACATGCAGCAATACATCTGACGAAAATAGAGGTCGAATGAAAGATCAACAGTCACGAATTAAAGCGCTAATCACACTTGGGAAAGAACGCGGATACCTCACTTATGGTGAGATAAACGATCACTTACCCGAGAACTTGGTTGACGCCGATCAAATCGAAGACATCATCGGCATGTTCAGCGATCTCGGTATTATGGTCCATGAAGATGGAATGGATACCGATGAGATGGAGCGACTGGCCGAAGCGGCAACGAACAATGATGATGTTTCTGCCGATGAAGCTGCCGCAGTATTATCTAGTTCAGATGGTGAATTTGGTCGTACTACCGATCCAGTACGTATGTATATGCGTGAAATGGGATCGGTTGAGTTATTGACGCGTGAGGGCGAAATTGTCATTGCAAAACGCATTGAAGCCGGCCTTCGCGAAAGTCTATTAATGCTGACTACTTATCCGCCGTGCATTAAAAGATTTCTTAGCTTATACGACGCTGTAGAAGCCGGTGAAATGCGTCTAAATGAGGTTATTAAAGGCTTTATCTTACCTGAAGATCTGAATCCTGCGCCGGTCGTTGCCGGCCCACCAGCTAAAGACAGTGCGGATACGGATGATGACGATGAAGAAGATGCCGCCGTTGGTGTAGATCCTGAAGAAGCCAAAGAATACTTCACTGCGCTCCGCAAAGCAGTGAGTCAAGCAGAAAAAGCTACCAGCGATGAACTTGAAGCAGCTGATGCTCTAGTCACCGAACTATTTATGGAATTCAAGCTTACGCCAAAAACGCTGATCCTCCTTAATAGCTTAATGCGTGACACCGTCGTTATCATTCGCAAACAAGAACGCACGATTAGCAAAATTATCGTCGAAGAAGCAAGAATGGAACGCCGTGATTTTATCGAATCATTCATGGGTAATGAAACAAACCTTGAATGGACAGATAAACATATCCGAGCTAAAAAACACTATTCTTCAACTATCAAGAAAAACCTTGATCTAATCGTCAATGCGCAAACAAAACTAGCTGAAATCTCTTTAGATCGTGGAATGAAAATTCCCGAGATCAAAGAAATTAGCCGTCAAATGACTATTTCTCAAGCAAAAGCGCGTCGTGCCAAAAAAGAAATGGTTGAAGCTAATTTACGACTTGTCATCTCGATTGCAAAAAAATATACTAACCGCGGTTTACAGTTCCTCGACCTGATTCAAGAAGGTAACATTGGTTTGATGAAAGCAGTTGATAAGTTTGAATATCAACGTGGTTACAAATTTTCTACCTACGCGACATGGTGGATCCGTCAAGCAATTACCCGTTCAATTGCTGACCAAGCGCGTACTATTCGTATTCCAGTACATATGATCGAAACGATCAACAAACTGAATCGAATTGCACGTCAAATGTTACAAGAAATGGGACGTGAGCCAACGCCACAAGAATTGGCTGAACGTGTAGAAATGCCGGAAGATAAAGTGCGTAAAGTACTTAAAATTTCCAAAGAACCTATTTCGATGGAAACACCGATTGGTGATGATGAAGATTCACATTTAGGTGACTTTGTTGAAGATACCAATGTCATGTCGCCACAAGATGCGGCCATGATTCAAGGTCTAAGAGAGGCAACACAAGGTATACTCAGCGGCCTTACCGAGCGAGAAGCAAAAGTATTGCGAATGCGTTTTGGTATCGACATGAACACTGACCACACCTTAGAAGAAGTGGGTAAACAATTTGATGTGACACGTGAACGTATACGTCAGATTGAAGCAAAAGCACTACGTAAACTTCGTCATCCGACTCGTTCGGATCAATTACGAAGCTTTCTAGATACCGATAAATAAAAGTTTCGGGCCTATAGCTCAGTTGGTTAGAGCAGGGGACTCATAATCCCTTTGTCCACAGTTCGAGTCTGTGTAGGCCCACCATACATAGCAAAGCCTCAGCACTAGTTTTAGTGTTGGGGCTTTTTTGTTTTTATCGTCATGTAGACGCTATGTAGACAGTTGACGGCGCTATTTCAACGGCATGAATGCAATGCTGATACTCTGAGCGTATTACATGAGTATTATTTAAAATAATAAATGATTTGAGGTTTTATCTGGCAGCTTGCGACCCGTAGCGGACATTGATTAATTCATAAGAGGCTACAAAATTTTCTTAATCAATAAAAATTAAAGCTGATGTATTGGTTGAATCAACGGCAATGAATTGAAGGGCTGTTGTATGGTCATCCACTCTTTGTTGAAGAATCCATTGCCTGAATTGGTAACGACACGAAATATCAGATAACATGATATTTGATCCTGAGATTAGTAGGTTATAGCCAGTGAAAAAGTAGCCCTTTAAACATCGCGATTTAAAACAAAACGTCGATGAGTCAATGATTTTGCTTTTATTAATTATTTTTGAAAATAAAGTTGGCGAGGTGCCATACTGACCCTCGTATCTGAATATTGTTCGATTTAAATTTTATTTGGAAATATAATGATCAAACCTCAAAAACCAAAAAATGAAGCGGAAAGGTTGCATGCTTTGAAGACCCTCCAAATCTTGGATACCTCTCATGAAGAGAGATTTGATCGGGTAACTCGAATCGCTAAACGAATGTTTAATGTCTCGATTTCTTTGGTCAGTCTAATCGATGAAAATCGTCAGTGGTTTAAATCTAATCAAGGGATCGAAGCACCTGAGCTTCCAAGGGACGTCTCTTTTTGTGGACACGCAATCAATCAAGAAGGTCTGTTTATCGTACCCGACGCGCTTGAAGATGAACGGTTCTCAGATAACCCTTTGGTTACTGGTGCACCCAATATTCGATTTTATGCTGGTTACCCTCTGAAGCTTCGACAAGGTATCAATCTTGGCACATTATGCCTTATTGACTCAAAACCAAAAATCTTATCTAAAGAAGATCAAGAGTTGCTAGAAGATTTAGGTGCGATGGTAGAGCAAGAAATTAAATCAATTCAATTGGCAACACTTGATGAGTTGACTCTAATTTCAAATAGGCGCGGATTTTTAACTTTGGCAGAACATTGCCGAAATGTCTGTTCACGAAAAAAAATGTCCATTTCAATAATCTTATTTGATTTAAATAAGTTTAAAAAAGTTAATGATGAATATGGGCATCATGAAGGCGATTTCGCTCTAACGCAATTTGCAAATGTGATGCAAGATATATTCAGAGAAAGTGACGTGATTGGACGTTTAGGTGGTGATGAGTTTGTAGCGATGTTGACCGATACTGACAACACACAAATTCATGCTGTCATGGGGCGATTCAGTGACGCAATTGAAAAGATTAACTTGAAAATAAATAAGCCGTATAGAATTGAATACAGCGCCGGAATTGCCACTTTTTCATATCAAACGGATAAATCATTAGAAGAAATGATAAAACAGGCTGATAAAGCCATGTATGAACAAAAGAAAAGTAATGCAATTTGATAGGGCATAGGGGTTATATCTAACAAGCTTAGCTCAACCGACGTCAATGTTCTTGAAGTATTGAGTTTGGTGATGTCTAAATCAATATATTCACTCTCAATAAATGACCGGTTATGGCACGTAACGGACTTTAGTGTGGAACGAGCATAGTGGATGCTTAAGAGGCTGTTACAGACCCACATCTGACATTGGTTAATATCGAATAAGCTGGGATTATTGCTGTTCTGGATATAAAAACCAAAATCAATGGAGTCTGATTCTATTGATTACTAAAGGGATTCAATGACAAATAAATATATCGAACGAGTCAGGCTATCGAATTTTAAAAAATTCACTGAATTTGATGTTTGTTTAAACAGCGATATGAATGTCCTGATCGGCGACAATGGATCAGGAAAAAGCACGCTCGTCTTAGCAATTGAGTTGGTATTAGGCGGGAACCAGAATCGTATAGAATCATTGGGTGTAGATAGTCTAATTAATATCCAAGCTATCGATAACTTCAAAATTCTTGATGCACCGCATCGGATTTTTAAAAACCTTCCGGTTTGCTATTTGGAGGTTTATCTAAATGAACAAAATAAGTTTGTATTGAACGGAGAAAATAATTCCTTAAAACAAACTACAGATGGCCTGCGACTAGAGCTGTC
>JBLIKM010000053.1:0-9077 GCA_047636295.1 Methylophagaceae bacterium | reverse complement strand
CCAAACCGTATTGGCCAAGGTATTGAATTTGATTACTGTTGTGTTCACGCCGCATTAGCCTTGCGTGAAGATGGCTATGAAACCATTATGGTCAACTGTAATCCTGAAACAGTATCGACTGATTATGATACCTCTGATCGTCTGTATTTCGAATCAGTAACTTTAGAAGATGTCCTTGAAATTGTTGATTTAGAAAAGCCCAAAGGCGTCATTGTGCAATATGGTGGACAAACGCCGCTTAAATTAGCGCGTGCACTTGAAGCCGCGGGTGTGCCGATTATAGGTACATCGCCAGATGCAATTGATCATGCAGAAGATCGTGAACGTTTCCAGCAAATGGTTGAAAAATTAAACTTACTACAACCGCCAAATCGCCTAGCTTTCTCCGCTGATACCGCTGTAACCTTAGCATCAGAAATTGGCTATCCGCTGGTGGTACGTCCTTCTTATGTACTGGGCGGCCGTGGAATGGAGATTGTTTATAACGAAGAAGAATTAAATCGTTATATGAAAATGGCCATTTTGGTATCAAATGATTCACCGGTTTTACTTGATCGCTTCCTTGATGATGCGATTGAAGTCGATGTGGATGCGATTTGTGATGGTAAAGAGGTGTTAATCGGCGGCATTATGGAACACATCGAGCAAGCGGGTGTTCATTCAGGCGACTCAGCGTGTGCATTACCGACCTATAGCTTAAGTGAAAACGTTAAAGACCGTATGCGTGAGCAAGTCCGTCAAATGGCCTTAGAATTAGGCGTGATTGGTTTGATGAATACTCAATTTGCGGTGCAAGGTGACAATATCTTCATTCTTGAAGTGAACCCACGCGCTTCTCGTACCGTACCTTATGTATCGAAAGCAATTGGTGTGCCCTTAGCAAAAGTGGCAGCACGTTGCATGGCTGGACGTAGTTTGGCTGAGCAGGGTGTGACTAAAGAAGTTATTCCTAAATACTTCTCAGTGAAAGAAGCGGTCTTTCCCTTTATTAAATTCCAAGGTGTTGATCCGATCTTAGGCCCAGAGATGAAATCAACAGGCGAAGTGATGGGCGTAGGTCGAACATTTGGCGAAGCCTTTGCAAAATCACAGCTAGCGGCCAGTGTTTCATTGCCAACAGGCGGTAAGGCATTTATTAGTGTACGCGAAGCGGATAAAGCGACTATTGTTGATATAGCTAAAGATTTAAGCGCCTTAGGATTCTCACTATTGGCAACCCGTGGTACTCAAGCGGTGCTGAATGCTGGCGGTATTGCATGTGAACGAGTCAATAAAGTGGCCGAAGGCCAACCGCATATCGTTGATATGATTAAAAATGATGAAATTAACTTGATTGTAAACACAACCGAAGGCCGACAATCTGTTGCAGATTCTCGTGAAATTCGACGTGCAGCATTACAGCATCAAGTTAACTACACAACAACAACGGCTGCTGCGCGAGCTACTTGCCAAGCATTAAACAGTAAAGATAATGATTCGGTTAATTGCCTGCAGTCATTACATGGAGAATTAAACTAATGGCAGTACCTATTACATTACTCGGTTCAGATGAGCTAAAAGATGAGTTACAGCATTTAAAATATACCGCTAGACCTGAAGTCGTGGCGGCTATTTCTGAAGCACGTGCTCATGGTGATTTGAAAGAAAATGCGGAATATCATGCGGCTAAAGAACAACAAAGTTTTATCGAAGGTCGTATCCAAGAACTTGAAGGCGCATTGTCGAATGCACATATTATCGATCCAGCAGGATTACCGCGTGATGGTCGTGTTGTGTTTGGCGTTACCGTAGTGTTATTGAACATCGATAACAATGACGAAGTTACTTATCAAATTGTCGGTGACTATGAATCTGATATTAAGAAAAATCGTATTGCTATCTCATCGCCTATTGCCCGTGCATTAATTGGCAAAGAAGTAGATGATATTGCCATCGTAAAAGCGCCGAGTGGCGCCATTGAATATGAGATTATTGCTATTCATTATGAGGCACAAATACACAGATGATAGCTAGTTTATTGGGTGAACGTTTATTACTAACATTGTGGGTAGGTAGCCTGTTAGCTATAGGTTATATTGCGGTTCCAATGGCATTTGCTAACTTAGGTGATGTGATCTTAGCGGGCAATTATGCGGGCCAGCTATTTTCTGCGGTGAATATGTTGGGTTTAGGTTGTGGCACAATATTACTTATCAGTAAAATTGTTATTCATGGTAAGCAGGCCCTAGGTTTTTGGCGCTTCTGGGTTGTATTTGTTATGTTGCTATTAACCGTTATTTTTAATTTTTATTTGCAGCCTGAAATAGCGCTAGTCAAACACGTTATTCATCTGGGTGATAATTCGCTGGTAGATCGGTTTGATTTACTGCATTCAATAAGTAGAGAGCTTTATATCGTTCTAAGTTTATTAGGATTGGCATTAGTTGTAAGTAGTGACAAACAATCTAGCGAAATAAGGACTTAAGTCGTATGGCTAGAAGTAAATCCAGTAATGATTGGATGAAAGAACATTTTGACGACTATTACGTCAAAATGGCTCAAAAAGCAGGTTATCGATCGCGAGCAACGTTTAAACTAGAAGAGATTGATAAAAAAGATAAATTAATTTATCCAACAATGACGGTGGTGGACCTGGGATCAGCACCCGGAGGTTGGTCTGATTACGCGCTTCGCAAAATGAATGAAAAAGGAACGGTTGTCGCTTTGGATATACTGCCGATGACACCACTAACAGGTGTTCACTTTATTCAAGGTGATTTTCGTGAAGATTCTGTGCTGGAGGAACTGACGCTAGTATTAAATGGTCAACCGATAGACCTTGTATTATCGGATATAGCCCCCAATATAACGGGTGTAGTCTCTATTGATCAGCCTAGCAGTATGCATTTAGTTGAACTAGCACTAGATTTTGCTTTGACCAACTTAAGTAAACAAGGTACTTTCCTAGTAAAGGTATTTCAAGGCGAAGGCTTTGATGACTTTCTCAAAGTGATGCGAGAGAGCTTCAAGAAAGTCATAACAAGAAAACCAGATGCATCACGACCACGGAGCCGAGAAGTTTATTTACTTGGCCGTGGCCTAAAATAATTAAAGTTACAGAGGTAGTAAACATTGAATGACATGATGAAAAATATCGTTTTATGGGTCGTCATAGCGATGGTGCTGATGTCGGTGTTCAATAATTTTGGACCTGAAAAAGTCAAACAAGATGAAATCGATTATTCCACTTTTATATCCGATGTGAAAAATGGTGCAGTATCGGCTGTTGATATTCAGGGTAAAACTATTACAGGAAAATTGACTGATGGCAGTGAGTTTACTACTTACAGCCCAGAATATGACGCTGGCTTAATGGGTGACTTGCTGGATAATGGTGTGAGTATTCAAGCTAAACCAGCCGAACAAACTGGCCTATTAATGCAGATTTTTATTTCATGGTTCCCAATGTTATTACTGATTGGTGTGTGGATTTTCTTCATGCGTCAAATGCAAGGTGGCGGTGGTGCGGGTGGTAAAAATCCGATGTCCTTTGGTAAAAGTAAAGCCAAATTGTTAAGTGAAGACCAAGTTAAAGTGACGTTTAAAGATGTTGCCGGTGTAGAAGAAGCTAAAGAAGAAGTAAGTGAGTTAGTTGAGTTCCTAAGTGAACCCGCTAAGTTTCAAAAATTAGGCGGTAAAATTCCACGTGGTATTTTATTGGTTGGGTCACCGGGTACAGGTAAAACACTGCTTGCTAAAGCGATTGCTGGTGAAGCGAAAGTGCCTTTCTTTACTATTTCTGGTTCGGACTTTGTTGAAATGTTTGTCGGTGTTGGTGCGTCACGTGTACGTGACATGTTTGAACAAGCTAAAAAACATGCACCTTGTATTATCTTTATCGATGAAATCGATGCGGTTGGTCGTCATCGTGGTGCCGGTGTTGGTGGTGGTAATGATGAACGTGAACAAACATTAAACCAATTGTTAGTTGAAATGGATGGCTTTGAAGGTAACGAAGGTGTAATTGTTATCGCTGCGACAAATCGTCCAGATGTATTAGATCCTGCTTTATTACGTCCAGGCCGTTTTGATCGCCAAGTTGTGGTGCCATTGCCCGATATTCGTGGTCGTGAACAAATTCTTAAAGTACATTTAGGTAATGTCCCTGCTGCCGATAATGTCAGACCCGCAGTGATTGCACGTGGCACACCCGGTTTTTCAGGTGCTGATTTAGCTAATTTAGTTAATGAAGCAGCCTTATTTGCAGCTAAAACAAATAAACGTTTAGTTGAAATGGAAGATATGGAGAAAGCCAAAGACAAAATCATGATGGGTGCTGAACGTCGTTCTATGGTGATGAATGAAAAAGACAAAGAAATGACGGCCTATCATGAAGCGGGTCATGCAATTGTTGGCCGCTTAGTACCTGATCATGATCCTGTTTATAAGGTTAGTATTATTCCACGTGGGCGAGCATTAGGTGTGACCATGTTCTTACCGACAGAAGATAAGTATAGTAATAGTAAGAAACAATTAGAAAGTCAGATTTCAACCTTGTACGGTGGCCGTATTGCTGAAGAATTAATCTACGGTGCTGACTCAGTGACTACCGGTGCTTCAAACGACATTCAACGTGCGACAAAACTAGCACATGATATGGTCACTAAATGGGGCTTGTCTGACAATATGGGACCGATGTCTTATGGTGAAGATGAGGGTGAAGTATTCTTAGGCCGTTCAGTTACACAAACTAAAACGGTGTCAGATCTAACAGCCAAGAAAATTGACGAAGATATTCGAACACTGATTAATCGTAATTATCAGCGTGCGGAACAAATGTTGACAGATAATCTTGATAAATTACATGCTATGACCGCTTTATTAGTTAAATATGAAACGATTGATAGTGATCAGATTGATGCCATTATGGAAGGTCGTGAGCCAGGTGAACCGAAAGATTGGACGGATAGTTCTTCAACACCACCACCTGAAAGTTCTTCATCATCAGATTCTGAAACGTCTGGTAAACCTGCGGATCAACTACATTAGAATCCAGTAATGATTCTAAATTGTGCCGGTAAGCCGCTAGACTTAACGTATCCCCAGGTAATGGGGATATTAAATGTTACGCCAGATTCTTTTTCTGATGGTGGTGAATTCATAGCTGCTGATGCAGCTCTGACACAGGCTAAAAGAATGGTAGCGGATGGTGCTGGCATTATTGATGTTGGCGGTGAGTCGACACGGCCTGGTGCCGTAGTTGTGTCAGTAGAAGAAGAAATAGCCCGTGTAGTACCTGTGATTGAGGCTATTCGTAGTGAGCTCGATATTCCGATCTCGATTGATACCAGTAAGCCTGAAGTTATGCGTGCTGCTGTCAAAGCAGGCGCTGGGCTAATTAATGATGTATGTGCTCTGCAAGTTACAGGTGCATTGCAAGCAGCTGTTGATTGCAAGGTGCCGGTCTGTTTGATGCATAGTCAGGGCAGTCCTCAAACGATGCAAAATGATCCGCAATATCAGGATGTAGTTACTGATGTTATTGCCTTTTTATTGCAACGGATATCGGCATGTGAACAAGCTGGTATAGATCGAGAGAGCTTAATTATCGACCCTGGTTTTGGTTTTGGCAAACGCGCTGCTCACAATCTTCTATTAATGAAACACCTCGCTAGGCTGGTAGAGATTGGTTTACCGGTATTAGTGGGGGTTTCTCGTAAGTCGATGATTGGACGCTTATTGAAAGTATCTATTGAAGAACGTTTAGCAGCTAGTTTGTCGTTGGCGGCTTTATCAGTATGGCAGGGCGCAAAGATAATTCGCAGTCATGATGTACGTGAAACAGTGCAAGCCATTATGATGTGTGACCATGTAATGAAGGTGAAAAGTATTGACTGAACAAATAAGACGTTATTTTGGAACTGATGGTATACGTGGACGCGTAGGTGATGGCTCTATCACACCAGAATTTGTACTTAAGCTAGGCTGGGCAATAGGCCATGTTTTTGCCAAAGAACACAGAAGTAAAGTACTGATAGGTAAAGATACCCGTATTTCTGGCTATATGTTTGAATCTGCTTTGCAAGCGGGTCTATCTGCTGCTGGTGTTGATGTTTATTTATTAGGTCCAATGCCTACACCAGCCGTTGCTTACTTAACGCGGACATTTCATGCCCAAGCAGGCATTGTTATCAGCGCGTCACATAATCCTTATCAAGATAATGGCATCAAATTTTTCTCAGGAGAAGGTACAAAATTACCTGAATCTATAGAGTTAGAAATTGAAGCTATGATGGATCAGCCATTAGTAACTGTAGATTCAGCTTTACTAGGTAAGGCGCATCGTGTGGATGATGCGGCAGGACGTTATATAGAGTTTTGCAAAAGTACCGTATCTTCAAAATTGAGTTTTTCTAATTTGAAACTCGTTGTTGATTGTGCCAATGGCGCGACTTATCACATTGCCCCCAATGTTTTAAGAGAGCTCGGTGCCGAAGTTGTAGTGATGGGAGCAGAGCCAAATGGCCTTAATATCAATAAAGAGTGTGGCTCGACAGAACCTAGACTTCTACAGGCGGCCGTTCTTGAAAATAAAGCTGATTTGGGTATTGCTTTAGATGGCGACGGCGACCGTTTAATTATGGTCGATCATCGTGGTGAACTGGTCGACGGTGATGAGCTTTTATTTATTATTGCTCGCGCTCAGCAACGAGCGGGTAACCAACACCCTGTGATTGTGGGGACATTAATGTCCAACTTAGGCTTAGAGCAAGCACTACAGTCCTATGATATGGCATTACACCGTGCAAAAGTCGGTGATCGCTATGTTATGGAAATGTTGAAAGAAACAGGCGCTACAGTAGGTGGCGAAGCATCTGGTCATATCATATGTTTAGATAAAACAACAACGGGTGATGGCATTGTTGCAGCGCTACAAGTGTTAGCTGAAATGCAGGAAACGGGAATTACACTGAATGAACTCCGATCTGCTGTTACAAAATTCCCCCAGCGATTAATCAATGTACGTGTCAATAATATGCTTGATCTGTCCGATAATGATGGCGTGAATGCGGCGATAAAAGCAGTTGAAGCTAGATTAGGTAAAGATGGCCGAGTGTTATTAAGACCCTCTGGGACTGAGCCTGTTATCAGAGTAATGGTTGAAGGACGTGATGCAGCATTAATCAATCAACTGGCTATAGAGTTAGCAGAAGTGATTGAAAGACTGCTATAGCGAATAACTACGATGTTATAAATATAAACTAATCTAAAATACTTATGTTGGTTAGACTCAAGGTAAGATACTTACTTTGACGTTATTGTTTAAAATAAGTATTCCGACTCATCGCAAGTGAATTGTATAAAATGGACTCTAATAAATAATATTCGTACTAAAGTCAGGACCTACTTTAACTACAGAATATATGTCATATCATTGTCAATTTAGTGTTAAAGATTTGTTTATTGATTTAATTGCTTTATTAGAAGTGAGTCGGTAACCTCATCTGTTAAATATAGTTAATTAGGAAGTAATCAGTGCGTAAACCGTTAGTGGCTGGAAATTGGAAAATGAACGGCACTAGTGCCAGTAACGCATTGTTACTCGATGGGATTTTAGCCCAGAAAAATAAATTTACGTCTGCTGATGTCGCTATTTTTCCACCTGCTGTTTATTTACACCAAGTACAAATGGCCTTAGAGGGCTCTGGATTACTCTGGGGGACACAAAATTTGTCGCAGTTTGGACAAGGCGCTAATACCGGGGAAATCTCTGCAGCCATGTTGAAAGATTTTGGTTGTAAATATGTTTTAATTGGTCATTCTGAACGGCGTTGTTTGTACGCTGAATTAGATTTAGATCAATTAGTTCTAGACCATATTGTTGCCGAAAAATATGAAATGGCACTTACTGAAGGTGTTACGCCGATTATTTGTATTGGTGAGACACCAGAAGAACACGCAAAAGGACAAACAGAAGAAGTCGTTGCTCGATTATTAGACATCGTGATAAATCAAAGTGGCGTTAAAGCTTTGGCGCAGACAGTGTTGGCCTATGAGCCAGTATGGGCTATTGGTACCGGTAAATCTGCTACACCGGAATGGGCGCAAGAAGTCCATTCTTTCATGCGTGAACGTGTAGCAAAACATGATCCAGCAACGGCCGAATCATTACAAATACTTTACGGCGGCAGCGTTAAAGGAGATAATGCCGCACCGTTATTTTCAATGCCTGATATTGATGGCGGACTCGTTGGAGGTGCATCGTTAGATGCCGACGAGTTCGTGAAAATTTGTCAGGCAGCATGTAGTTAGCTTTTAGGTTTAAAAAATGGATTCAATAATTCTTGTTGTACATATAGTAATTTCACTGTTATTAGTTGGGTTGATCCTTATTCAACACGGCAAAGGGGCTGATGCTGGTGCAGCGGCTCTAGGCGGTGGAGGCGGAGGCGGCGGTGGCGGTGCTTCATCTAGCGTATTTGGTAGTCAAGGCTCTACATCATTTCTATCAAGAAGCAGTGCCGTCCTCGCAACAGCGTTCTTTATAACCAGCTTAACGCTGGCCTATTTTTCAGGTCAATCGGATAGTGTTGATAGTATTACAAAATCAGTTACTACAGAAACAGTTAAAGAAGCGCCAGCAGATCTACCCGATTTGCCATAAGACAAATACACACAACAAAGCCGATGTGGTGAAATTGGTAGACACGCCATCTTGAGGGGGTGGTGGACGTAGTCCATGGCGGTTCGAGTCCGCCCATCGGCACCAAACACTTGTAATGCCATATAAAATAAGAGCTAATTCAATGCCTTAGCGTACTTGAATGAGCTCTTATTTTCAATCCTACGTAGATTCCTACGTAATTTCATCGAAGTATTTGCTCTATCAATAGGCCAATCAAAGAACCGCTTTTGAATATGAGATAAAGCAATTCATTCATCATTGAAGAAACCAATTCTAGTGTTTGAGAATATGCGGAAATGGATAGCGTTGTCTTTGATGTCACAACCTATGTGGACTTCCCCCGCTTTAGTAGACATAACATAATGTCAAAACTGAAATGTGGAAATGAAAATGAAAGTGTAGTGGTCAAGTT
>JBLIKM010000052.1:0-9101 GCA_047636295.1 Methylophagaceae bacterium | reverse complement strand
TAAGTACCATAAGCAGACATTTGTTCAGAGTGATTAATTGTCGGTTAAATCACTGATGACCTTGTTTCTGCCCGACTCTTTCGCTTTATAAAGATTAATGTCAGATCGTTTGAGCCAGTGTTCGACTGACTCACCCTTCAGATATTCTGCTACGCCAAAACTCGCTGATGGCATATGTCCTCCATATACCAGAAACTGTTCTCTTATATGTTCAGCTTTCATAATTCCTTCTTTACCAGAAGTGTTAAAAAGCAGTATTAAGAACTCTTCTCCTCCTAACCTGAAAAACTTATCAGTGGATCGGCTTCCATTGGATAATATTTTACTGGTATTCCTAAGTACTTCATCGCCAGCATCATGTCCAAATTTATCATTCACGTTTTTAAATAAATCAAGGTCTACCGCGATAAGCGTCATCGGTATATGGGCGCGAACATTTTGACTTATTGCTTCAGCTAAAGAATTGTATAACGTACTACGGTTTAATAACCCCGTCAGTGTGTCGGTTACTGCTGCATTACGCATTGCTTCTTGTTGACGTTGAATGACGGTAACAAAAATAGCAACGAGGCCATAAACAGATAACGATGTTACGAAAAACCTTATGATCAGTTCTGGTTCGGCTAGGTCTCGTCCAATAAGGGTAAAGATAACGATAAATATAAGGTTATAAATTAATGCGTTTTTCAGTGGTATCGTAATGAAAAAAACAACGATACTTGGGTAAACCCATAGCAATGCTTTAAAGCCTAGTGCTTGCACCGCATAAAATACAATTATGGTAAGTGATGGGATAACAACCCATTGAACATTTTCAAATTTAATTTTGTTCTTATAGCACCCATAAAACAGCCCGGCCAATCCGGAAATCACAATAGCTAGAGGAATTGCCAAATTATAGCTTCCTCCCCACAAATGGTAGAAAACCAGAGGGAGTAATACGAATATGCTTACGAGAGCCAAGTATTGAATAGTAGCTAATCGATAGTTTTCATGTGTCATTTTATGGAATATGGTGGACATAAATTGACTATACCAGACTATAAGGAGATTTTTCCTGACATTTAATAATCTAAATGACTGCTTGTGGCACGTATCAGACCGCTAGACTTAAAACCCCTTGGCTTTGCGGCCGTGCCGGTTCGATTCTGGCCCTAGTACCATCATATATCGAAGCCTCAGTAGTTTATTCTGCTGGGGTTTTTTATTGGGTGTCGTTTGGAGGTAAGGTTGAGAAAGTTAAACTGATATTAACCTTTTGTATTCACTGCCATGCTTTCTCTTTAGAATCAAAGGGGCTATTATCGACTTCATCAGTAAAGGCCTGATCTAATACGGAGAATTATACCGTGGACCTTCCCAGCAACAAATTACAATTTACGCTGATTAATAATATTAAACCTGATAAAGTAAAAAATGGTGCATACATTATGAGACCCATGTCATACAACTATTAATGGTTTGGCCCAATCTGTCACTCTTCATTTTCGAAAGGAAGCATTTTTCAAGAGGCCATACTGACATTCATTAGAGTATGCTTTTTGAAGCAAAGCACTGACCTTTGTGCATGTTTCAAAATAATCAGGTAATAGTTTTTTAATCAAATTTTTGTCTCCAGAGCCTTTTGCATTTAGCAGAATCTTGGCAACTTCATAACACTTCTTATATGATGTATTTAGTTCGTTATACGACTCAATGTCGACACTATCTGAAACCTCAAATAAAAACGCCCCCGTTGGACTTTCTTCTGCTTCAAATGCCACAATTCTCACATTTTCATTTTCCATGTATAGGGATGAATATATTTTACGTTCCCAGTCGACAAAATCGATTATTGCCTTGTAAATTTGACCATGCTTCATGATGTCCCAGACAGGTTTTTTATTAATAAACCCAATGAATGATGAAAGCTCCAATGGCTTGCTGATGTAATAGCCCTGAATATGATCGCAACCGATCCCCATCAAATACTTCATGAGAGATTCGGTTTCTACCCCTTCAGCAATAGAATTCATATTGAGCTGGTGCGCAAGATTTATGCTGTGGTCCAGCAACGTAAGACCATCAGGTGTGGACAGTGCTTGACTAGTCATCGTCTGGTCTATTTTTAATGTATTAAATGGTAAGTTTTTTAATTTTTCAAATGTAGCATGCCCCGTACCAAAGTCATCAATAGCGAGCTCAATACCATTTGCTTTTAGTTCGGCGATACCCATTAGACATTCAATGCTTAGAGTCAAGGCAGAACTTTCTGTTAATTCGATTTTTATTTTAGAACTATCGATACTAGAATCCTTAACAAGCTCCAAAAACATAGGAACAAACGTTTTCTGAACTATGTCTTTGGAGGATATGTTTATTGATAAAACAATAGTATTATCCTCCTGATGTATCTTTTTCAGGTCCTCCAGAAAACGGGGTATCATAGCTTTTGTTATCTCGGTTATAAAACCGGTCTGCTCTGCATAAGGTATGAAGTTATTAGGTTGTACTAGTTCGCCATTGTCTTTCTTCCAGCGGATAAGAGCCTCGGCCGAATCAATTTTACCGGTCTCCAGTGAGAGAATAGGCTGATAATAAAACAGAAATTCATCGTTTTTTATGGCGTTTGATAGATCTTCTTGGGTAACTTTGTAGTGTGTCATTTAGTAATCCTCAATCTTAGACATATGCCTAGCGGCTGTCGGCAATAACGAGAATTATTGCCATAAGGTTAGCAAATTTATGTCGATAATTTCCCGTTGATTGTCTTGGTTAGACGGAGCGTGCAGCGGCGTAGTCTCAGATGGGTAATACTTATTGCAGGCAGTATTATAATCAGTATCTATCACAAGTGTCCACTTTGCATTTTTAGTTATCCATTTCCATTCTGTCCCCTAAATAAACACTGTATATAAAACACCCTATTTACTCGAACAACACACACAAAATCATTTTCTTCATTATTGGTTCCATTGATTAAATATGTCCGCTTTGGGTCGTAAGTGAGTAGTCAGTAACTGCTGAGAATGGTATGTCTCTTCGAGTGACTGCTGAGAAAAGCTCAAGATAGCCGCATCTAATGTACAGCGTATGCAAGAGGACATTGTAGCTTATACTCTATGCACAGAATATGTACCCTTTAAAACAAAGCGACATGAAGCAGGATTTGCGATAGAATCATTAAAAATCAATTATATATGTAATCACCCAGCTATTTTGTAGCAATAAAAAAAGGAGCCGAAGCTCCCTTTTAGTTTTCTGATATTGTTCTGTTAGCCTACCCACTTTCTCGCATTATGGAATAGTCTTAACCATGGGCCATCCTTACCCCAGTCATCAGGATGCCATGAATGTTGAACGGTTCTAGTTACGCGTTCAGGATGGGGCATCATAATAGTGACACGACCATCTGTTGTTGTTAAGGCCGTAATACCTTCAGGAGAGCCATTCGGATTTTGGGGGTAATGTTCTGTCACATCACCATTGTTATCTACAAAACGCATTGCTACTAAGGCATCAGCCTGTGAACCGGTGTTACTAAAATCAGCGCGACCTTCGCCATGAGCAACGGCTATCGGCATTACTGAACCAGCCATACCTTGCAATAAAATAGACGCTGATTCGACAATTTCAACGAGTGAAAAACGGGCTTCAAATTGTTCAGATACATTGCGTTCAAAGCGTGGCCAATGTTCGCTGCCGGGGATTAATTCTTTTAACTGTGACAACATCTGACAGCCGTTACACACTCCTAAGGCAAAGGTATCTTCACGATTAAAGAAATCACTGAATTGTTGCCTTGCTTTGTCATTATGTAAAACCGTGCTTGCCCAACCACGACCGGCACCTAATACATCACCATAAGAGAAACCACCACAAGCGACTAGACCTTTAAAATCAGCCAAATCAACACGGCCTTCTAAGATATCACTCATGTGAACGTCAACAGCCGTGAAGCCTGCATTGTCAAAAGCAGCCGCCATTTCAATCTGGCCATTGACACCTTGCTCACGCAAAATAGCCATTTTTGGACGCACGCCGCTAACAATAAATGGCGCCGCAACGTGCTCAGCTGGCTCAAATGTTAATTTAGCGTGTAAACCAGGGTCGCTAGCATCTAATAAACCATTGAATTCTTGTTTTGCACAATCAGGGTTATCACGCAATGCTTGCATTTGATAACTGGTTTCAGCCCAGAAACGATGCAAAGTGACACGTGATTCATTAATTACTTGGTCGCCATTTACTGTTACTTTTATCTGCTGATCATCACGCAATGAACCTATTACATGACAATGATTTAATAAATCATCCTCTCGCAATACTGACAAGGCTTGTTCAACATCATAATGTCGAACTTGAATTACGGCACCTAGTTCTTCATTAAACAGTACCGGCAAGGCATCACCCAAACCTGTTAGATTGACGTCAATACCACAGTGTCCAGCAAATGCCATTTCACATAAAGTACCAATCAAACCACCATCACTACGATCGTGGTAAGCCAATAATAAATCATCTTGTTTCAATTGCTGAATAGCATAGAAAAAGTGTTTTAAAGCGGATGGATCATCTAAGTCAGGACCATGATGACCGACTTGATTGTAAACTTGAGCCAAAGCTGAAGCAGCAAGTCGGTTATGGCCTTTACCTAAGTCAATATAGATAAGATCGGTATCACCATGATCGGTACGTAATTGTGGCGTGCAGGTTTTGGCAGCGTCAGTCACCGGTGCAAAGGCAGTTACAATCAATGACAGCGGTGATGTCACAGATTTAATTTTGCCTTCATCTTGCCACACCGTTTTCATCGATAAGGAATCTTTACCTACTGGAATAGCGATACCCAGTTCTGGGCACAATTCCATACCCACGGCTTCCACTGTGTCATACAACAAAGCATCTTCACCGGCATGACCACAGGCTGCCATCCAGTTAGCTGATAACTTAATATCACTCATTTTGGCAATATTAGTCGCTGCAATGTTGGTAATCGCTTCACCTACTGCCATTCGACCTGACGCAGGTGCATCAATTAACGCTAATGGTGCTCGTTCGCCCATCGCCATAGCTTCACCTTTAAAACCGTGATGATCAGCCAAAGTCACAGCACAATCAGCCACAGGCACTTGCCAAGGACCGACCATTTGATCACGAGCCACTAAACCGGTGACACTACGATCACCAATCGTAATCAAGAAATTTTTACTGGCTACTGTTGGCAACTTTAATATACGTTCTAACGCCGCATCAACGTTAATACCTTTTAGATCTAGTCCAGGTTTTTCAAAGGTCTGATGTTTAACATCACGTAGCATTTTAGGTGGCTTGCCTAATAATAATGATAAGGGCATATCAACGGGGTTATGATCAAATGCTGCATCACCCACTAATAAATGTTGTTCAGAAGTGACTTCACCGACTATGGCCCAAGGGCAACGTTCACGTTCACAAAGCGCTTGAAATAGTTCAACGTCATCAGGATTAATTCCTAAGACATAACGTTCTTGTGATTCATTACACCAAATTTCCATCGGTGACATACTTGATTCATCATTAGGCACAAGCCGTAATTCAAAGCGGCCACCACGACCACTATCATTGACTAATTCAGGAAAAGCATTGGATAGGCCACCTGCACCCACATCATGTATCGCTACAATCGGATTGTTATCATCTAAGGCGACACAACGGTCAATAACTTCCTGACAACGACGTTCCATTTCAGGATTGCCACGTTGTACTGAAGCAAAGTCCAATCCTTCTTCACTGGTACCAGAAGTTACAGATGAAGCCGCACTCCCCCCTAAACCAATCAGCATCGCGGGACCACCTAAGACGATAAGCTGCACACCTGGTTCAAAAACATTCTTTTTAACATGTTGAGGACGAATAGTGCCCATGCCGCCCGCCACCATAATAGGCTTGTGATAACCACGCACTTCAAAGCCATCGGCCGCAGGTACTAAGGCTTCATAGCTACGGAAATAACCACATAAGTTCGGTCGACCAAATTCATTATTAAATGCCGCACCACCTAATGGGCCATCAAGCATGATTTGTTGGGCTGAAGCCATTCGATTTGGCTTGCCATAGGGTGTTTCCCAAGGTTGTTCAAATCCCGGGATATTAAGGTTAGAAACTGAAAACCCTGTTAATCCTGCTTTCGGTTTAGAGCCTCGGCCCGTCGCACCTTCATCACGGATCTCACCACCAGCACCTGTAGCCGCACCAGGAAAAGGTGAAATAGCGGTAGGATGATTGTGTGTTTCGACTTTCATCAAGATATGTTGAATTTCACCTTGGTAGCTATATTCATTGCTTTTCATATCAACATAGAAGCGATCACTTTCTGGCCCTTCGATCACTGATGAGTTATCACTATATGCCGTGACTACACCTTTTGGGTGTAATTTATGTGTATTACGGATCATGTTAAATAGCGTGTGTGGTTTATTTTTACCATCCACAATCCAATCAGCACTGAATATTTTATGACGACAATGTTCTGAATTCGCTTGGGCAAACATCATCAACTCGATGTCGTTTGGATTACGACCCAGATCGGTAAAGTTATCAACTAAATAATCAATTTCATCTTCGGCTAAGGCTAAACCCATGTTTTTATTAGCTTCAACGAGTGCTGAACGGCCACCATTTAAAACATCAACGGCAACTAATGGGCGTGATTGACCGTGAATGAATAAACGCTCGGCTTCATCTTCTGAATCAAATACCGACTCGATCATCCGATCATGTAATAATTTAATGAGCATAGTGCGCTGTATTGAGCTCAATGTAGTTGTGACCTGGACCAAGTACGCCGTACCACGTTCAATGCGTAATATCGACGTTAAGCCGCTGTTATGCGCAATATCAGTAGCCTTACTTGACCATGATGAAATGGTACCTGGTCGAGGTGTAACTAGAAATAAGTTCTCGTCCGTTGCTGTATCACTGTCCCGCAAATCTGCTTCTAATAGAGTACCTACTACCATTTTTTCAGCCGTAGATAATTCACCATCACCATCCACTTCAATGAAGTAGCGATATTCAGTTCTTAGTGTTAAAACGTTATCAAGTTGAGCTTGAATTGTTGTTAACAGTTTTTCAAGACGGAAAGCAGATAAAGCCGGACGGCCAATCAATTGCAACATGCTGATCTCAATTCACAATAAATAAAGGAATAATGATACTTTATGTAACACTATCAACCCAAATAATTTACGATTTTTAGATGACACAAACATTAAGAACTGCTTTCCGACCGAGTTTATTACGACATTTAGCCGTTGTGATGTACGACTTATTCTTGCTAATCGCCGTATTACTATTTGCCGCAGCGATTGCTGTTGGCGTTAATGCCCTAATAACAGGTGGTCAAGCTATTACAGCAGGCAATCCTTTTTTCTTTGTTTATCTGCTTGCGACTAGTTTCTTGTTTTATGGCTGGTTTTGGACTCATGGCGGTCAAACATTAGGTATGCGCACGTGGAAAGTATTTCTACTCAGTGAAAATCAGCATAAAATTAGCTGGCGCCAAGCCTTTCTGCGGTTTATTATCGCCATGCCATCATGGTTCGCACTCGGCATTGGCTTTTGGTGGCAATGGTTTGGCAAAGGCAAAAAAAGCTGGCCTGACTTACTCTCACATACATACTTACAGTACGATAAAAACAGCGTAGCCAAACCACTTTCACGCTTGTCATAAGGTTCAATTGATGCCTACAATCAACCAAAGATATAAACTAGTACACCAGATTAAGGATAATGGGTGAAGACTTTCTTTAAATACAGTGCGATCTTATATTGCCTATTATTTTTCTCTAATAGTTCCGCACAAGTATTATTAATTGTTCAACCACAAAATGTCGCTACTGAGCTATCTCGCAATAGTCTCCGTGCGATATTCGCCATGCGTACAACAGCGTGGCCAGATGGCTCACCAATCCGAGTGTTTGTACTTCAAGATAAAAACAAGGTTCACGTTAGCTTTTGTAAAGATATCTTAGGCATGTTTCCTTACCAACTTAGACGTGTTTGGGATCGACAAGTATTCTCAGGTACCGGCACTGCGCCGACTATTGTAAAAACAGAACAAGAAATGCGTATTCGTGTGGCCGAAACTCAAGGTGCAATTGGTTATATGAACGCTAACGATATGGATAGTTCTGCAGTGAAAATCATCGGAGAGTCGCCATGAGCAAGATCCTGACCTTGGTGTTAATAACTATCAATTCATTTACTCATACTGATAACTCATCCAATAGTTTAGCTCTCGCAGATATTCAAGGAAGCGTTTACAGAAAGCCATCTCTAGCAAAAATAATATACTCTTTGAGACCAACACTCCCACTAGCGGGTATTTCATTAAACGTAAATGTTCGTCAGCATGACAACTATTCAATTATAAAACGCTCTAATTATTTGAACACGAAGAACCGGGAATGTTATTTATGTCAATGTTTTACCTTATTTAGTGGCTTACTATGATAACTAATATGAAATATTTAAGCTTATTATTAATACTAGCCGCGACTAACGCTTATGCAGTGCAAAGTAATGACTGGCTCAAACAGATACAAATTCATGGGTTTGCTACACAAGGTTTAACATTCACCACCGATAATAACTTTTATGGTGATAGTGATCACGGAAGTGCGGACTTCACAGAATTAGGTATAAATGCAAACGCACAGTTATCACCTAAAATAAGACTTGCAGGACAACTATTATCTAGGCATGCAGGTAATATGGATAATGGTTCACTACGCGTTGACTATGCATTATTAGATATTAACCTCATCGCATCTTCGCGAGGCAATTTCGGTTTATATTTAGGCCGACTTAAAAATCCGCTTGGTTTATATAATGAAACGCGTGATATCGGCCATACCCGTGCCTCAGTGTTTACTCAGCAAGCTATCTATTTCGATAAAGTGCGTGACTTAACGATGTCAGCAGACGGCATTCATTTTTACGGTGAATATTTTTTATCAAATGGCACATTAATACTCCAAGCTGGGGTGGGTTACCCAATACCAGATGACAACGTCGAAATAACTTATCTTGGGCAAGATTGGGCAGGCGATCTTGAAGCCAATCACCCCGCTTTGGTT
>JBLIKM010000051.1:0-9270 GCA_047636295.1 Methylophagaceae bacterium | reverse complement strand
AAGAATAATGAATCTAAGTGATTGGTTTGTTTATATTGTTGAAGCAGAAAATGGCCATTTTTATACTGGCATTACCACAAATTTAGCGCGACGGTTGACAGAACACCAAACGAAACAAGGTGGCGCACGTTTTTTTCACACCAGTGCTGCCAAGCAGATAGTTTATCAAGAACCCCACCCTGACCGTAGTAGCGCGTCAAAACGTGAAGCGGCGATCAAAAAAATGTCACGAAAAGCAAAGATTACTCTTATCGAAAACCAGTAAGGTCATGTATAGTGGTGAGTTTTTCAAAGCTCCCATACAACAGGAACACCATCTTGCTTACTACTGCAAACATCACCATGCAATTCGGCGCAAAGCCATTATTCGAAAATGTCTCGGTTAAATTTGGCGGAGGCAATCGCTACGGTCTTATCGGGGCAAATGGTTGTGGTAAATCCACTTTCATGAAAATCATCTCTAAAACGTTAGAGCCCACAGCAGGCAACGTCAGTTACGATCCACATGAAACTTTTGCGGTGCTTGAGCAAGATCAATTCGCCTATGAAAATCAGCGTGTTATTGACGTGGTTATCATGGGCGACAAAACATTGTGGGACGTTCACCATGAACGTGATCGCATTTATAGCCTGCCTGAAATGACAGAAGAAGATGGTATAAAAGTAGCACATCTTGAAGGCGAATATGCTGAATTAGATGGTTACACTGCTGAATCTCGTGCCGGTGAATTATTGTTAGGTGTCGGCATTGGCACTGATCAACATTACGGCCCGATGAGTGAAATAGCACCAGGTTGGAAATTACGCATTCTATTGGCACAAGTTTTATTTGCTGATCCCGATATTTTACTACTCGATGAACCTACTAACCATTTGGATATCAATACGATTCGGTGGTTAGAAAGCATGATCAATCAACGTAGCGGCACGATGATTATCATCTCGCATGATCGCCATTTCTTAAACAGTGTTTGTACTCATATGGCTGATATGGATTTTGGTGAACTGCGTGTTTATCCAGGCAACTATGACGAATACATGTTGGCATCCATTCAAGCCCGCGAACAGCAATTGTCTGATAATGCTAAGAAAAAAGCACAAATTATTGAGTTACAAGATTTTGTTCGCCGCTTCTCAGCTAATGCTTCTAAAGCAAAACAAGCTACTTCCCGTGCTAAACAAATTGATAAAATTCAACTTGATGATATCAAGCCATCGA
Organism: Methylophagaceae bacterium; assembly: GCA_047636295.1. Classification (GTDB taxonomy): domain Bacteria; phylum Pseudomonadota; class Gammaproteobacteria; order Nitrosococcales; family Methylophagaceae. The sequence continues at coordinate 8,051 of JBLIKM010000051.1, read as the reverse complement.
GCCGTGTGAATCCATTTATTCGTTTCGACCAAGATAAAAAGTTATTTCGTAATGCCTTAGAGCTACAAAGCATTACTCAAAGCTATAACAGTGAAAAGCCATTATTTGAAGATTTAAAGTTCATGGTTGAAGTCGGTGAAAGGATTGCAATCATTGGTCCTAATGGTATCGGTAAAACAACCCTAGTTAAAACGCTAGCCGGTGAATTACCGCCTAAATCGGGTGCCGTAAAATGGTCTGAAAATGCCAGTATAGGCTATTATCCACAAGATCATGAGGCACTATTTGATAACGATCTCACTTTGTTTCAATGGATGCAACAATGGGGGCAGCCCTCAGATGATGAGCAGGTTATTCGTGCCACATTAGGTCGTTTATTATTTTCAGGCACATCGATTGATAAAAAATCTAGGATATTATCTGGCGGAGAAAAAGGCCGAATGATGTTTGGTAAATTACTCTTACAAAAACCAAACATTTTAATTATGGATGAACCGACTAATCACATGGATATGGAATCTATTGAATCCGTCAACATGGCATTAGAGAAATACGAAGGCACCTTGTTCTTTGTAAGTCATGATCGCGAGTTTGTATCTTCACTTGCTACACGCGTTCTGGATATGACCGAGAATGGTATCGTTGATTTCCGTGGTACATATGAAGCTTATTTGGTAAGCCTAGGTTTCAAATAAAACTAAGCGTTATTATTCGATGGAGCTAATACCGTTATTAGCTCCATCTTTATACTGAAACTAGTTTCGCCCCAGACTTTTCCTCACACTCGATATGGGTCTTTCCGTTTGGAAAATATACCACCGTCAAATCAATGAGTCATCGCTAAGGATTAGCGAAATGATACTGAAATTTATATTTTTATCATCATATTTAATTGATCAATTCTCCGCGTTAAATTCATATTGATGTATCACTATCGTTTTAAACCTGAGATTTATCATGTTGTCTTCACTGCTTTTTTTCCGCTATATCATTTGCAATAGCCGCTATCTTCTATGGCCTGTTTACCAATATAGAACAATCTGTTAGGTTCGATACTAGCGACGATTAAGAGGGAATAAATCGTTTCCGTAAAAAAGTTCCTAGCACGTTGTGGCTTTTTATTTATGCGTATAGTCTGGATTGCTTGTGGCGTATTTTACGGCACATGCCCTAAAATAATTTCAAAGCAGTTAGAGCTATCAAGCTAGGGTCTAATGATTCACTAGCTTCAAATGAATGGGCAACATACCCTAGAAATAAAAAGGCTTATCGTTGGCTTTGTATCAAAAATTTGATGACTAATGTTTAGATTGACATTAGAAGGCGCTAAACTTAACTAAATAATAAAATAAAGTGAAATAATATGACAACTCACCCAGATTATCCTGCAAAAACCTGTGAAATTGATCGTTTAGTTACCCATACTAAATTAGTCGAATCAGCATTAGCAGGTACTAAAACAGAACAACGCCGCAACGGCATATATGCTTATCCAGGTGAAACCTTCGAGTTAGAGGGTGTAGAATTTACGATCACCGGTCTTGAGCGTAAAACTTTGGGCGATATGCAGGATGCAGAAGCTCAGGCTGAAGGTTATCCGAATATAGAAATGTATAAAGCACTTATTCTAAAAATGCATGCAGGTATGGAGTGGGATGAAAGTCATCTCGTTTGGGTGCATAAATTTGCCAAGTCAGCTTAAGTCAGCAAGCTAAACTCACTATATGTTAGTAAAACACCCGATCAGTAGAGCGGGTGTTTTTAATTGGCTCAATCTTCAATTCTAAAACCTACCTTAATGGTTACCTGCCAATAGTGCACACCACCCTCTTCAATATAACCTCGAGTTTCTAATACCTCAAACCAGTGCATATTTTTAACAGTTTGTGCCGCTTTGGCGACAGCATTTTGAATCGCTTGATCTGACCCTTCAGCCGAGCTTCCAGTTAATTCAATATGTTTGTATGTATGTTGAGTCATTTCTCTCTCCTAATCTCTTAAATAGATAAACCAATAAAACAGTCCTACAAAAACACTTCCGCCTACTATATTACCTAAGGTAACGGGCAATAAATTATTAAATAGAAAGTTCATTATTGTCAGATTTTCGATATTCATTGTGTTGACTAACGATAACATTTCAGCTTGTTGTTTAGCTAGTAAACCGGCTGGAATGAAATACATATTGGCGACCGAATGTTCAAAGCCCATTGCTACAAAACCGGTAATTGGAAATAAGATAGCCAGCACTTTATCAACCACGGTTCGTCCGGCAAAACACAACCACACGGCGAGACAGACCAGAATATTACACAAAATTCCTCGCGTGAACGCTTCCATCCAGGTCAAGTTGACTTTGGCATTTGCTATAGCAATCGCTTTAGCACCTACAGCACCATTATCAATATTCCAATGACCACTAAAATATATCAGAGCCATAACACCCACTGCACCGACAAAGTTGCCGAAATAAACAATGACCCAATTTTTCATCAGCTGTTTCATTGTGACTTTACCATCAACATAGGCCATCACAATCAGGTTATTACCAGTAAATAATTCTGCTCCAGCAACCACGACTAATATAAGCCCAAGACAAAATGCCAATCCCCCAATCAGACGCATTAATCCTGCGGCAACGCCGCTACTGTCATAGGTGACTATCGTGAAAAATACCGCGCCAAAGGCAATAAAAGCACCTGCTAATATAGCTAAAGCAAACACTCGCAATGGATCACCAGTACTTTTAGTTATTCCTGAAGTTTCAATTCTTGCTGCAATTTCTTTCGGTGTATAAGCATCTACCAAAAAATGGTCCATATTTCATTGCTCTTAAATATTTATAATCTCCAAAGGTTCATTCTGCCTTAAATACTAACGGATGTGGATGATTGGATGAAAAAATATTTAACAGACTGATTTAACTGTATTTTATATCTTAACTAGCGTATAATTGCAAGATTGCTTTCTCCCTCCTATCAGTTTTACTTTTAAAACTGATCTTTCACAGGCTTATACATGTCCACAGAACAACAATCGACTACACCTACATTCTTAGAATTAGGCTTAACAAGTCCTATCCTCAAAGCCGTACAAGAAGCTGGCTACGAAACACCATCGCCGATTCAAGCACAAAGTATTCCTCCGCTACTTGCAGGTCGCGACCTATTAGGTCAAGCGCAAACGGGTACCGGTAAAACAGCCGCTTTTGCATTACCATTATTAGGTCGCATTGATCCTAAAGCTAAAACGCCACAAATGTTAGTATTAGCCCCAACACGCGAATTGGCAATTCAAGTAGCTGAAGCGATACAAAGTTATGCTCGCCACATGAAAGGTTTACATGTGTTACCTATATATGGCGGTCAGAGCATGGGCATTCAATTACGCCAACTACAACGCCATCCACAAGTTATTGTCGGTACGCCTGGTCGTGTTTTAGATCATATTAGTCGTGGCACATTAAAACTGAGTGAGCTAAAAGTCCTAGTATTAGATGAAGCCGATGAAATGTTACGCATGGGCTTTATAGATGATGTTGAAACGATTTTAAAAGAAACACCTGAAACGCGTCAGGTTGCTTTGTTTTCAGCGACAATGCCTACCGCTATTCATCGCGTAGCCAAACGCTACTTGAAAGATCCGGTTGAAATTAAGATTAAATCTTTAACATCGACCGTTGACACTATTAACCAACGTTACTGGCAAGTAACGGGTATGCATAAACTCGATGCCTTAACGCGCATATTAGAAGTTGAAACATTCGATGCGATGATCATTTTTGTTCGCACAAAAAATTCAACCGCCGAGTTGGCAGAGAAATTAGAAGCACGCGGTTATTCATGTTCACCTTTAAATGGTGATATGAATCAGGCTGCACGGGAAAAAGCAATTGAACGCGTCAAAAAAGGTAAGTTAGATATATTAGTTGCCACTGATGTTGCCGCGCGTGGGTTAGATATTGAACGTATGAGCCACGTTGTTAACTACGATATCCCTTACGATACTGAATCTTATGTACATCGTATCGGTCGTACAGGCCGTGCTGGTCGAAAAGGTGAGGCAATTTTATTTGTTGCACCTCGCGAAAAACGCATGTTATTTGCCATCGAGAAAGCAACACGCCAATCGATTACATTGATGCAATTACCTAGTACTGAAGATGTTGCTGATAAACGTGTGATGGAATTCAAACAACAGCTTAGCGAAACAATCGAATCACAGGACTTAAGCTTTTTTGAAAAAGTGGTCAGCAGCTATCAACAAGAACATGATGCAGATCCAACAGAAGTTTCCGCAGCACTGGCATATTTAGTACAAAAAAGCCGCCCACTGAAACCTGTTAAACATGTTCAAGACCGTCCAGCTCGTCAAGACCGTCCATCGAGAGATAGAGATGATCGTTCACGAAATAATGATCGCGATAGCTCGCCTCGTAGAAGCGGACAAAAAGCTGATCACCGTTCAGAACAAGGCATGGATAGTTACCGCGTAGAAGTAGGTAAATCAGATGGCGTCGAAGCTAAAAACTTAGTGGGTGCCATTGCCAATGAAGCTGGAATTGACAGTAAAGATATAGGTCGCATTACCATTCTTGATGATCATAGTGTTATTGACTTACCAGAAGGTATGCCAAAAGATTTATTCCAACAATTAAGCAAAGTTTGGGTTAACAACAAACAACTTAATATCAGTTCAGCAAAAGGTGATTTCGAACACGCAAGTCGTGATCGTAAACCAAGACGATCTGGCAAACCACGTATGCGTCCGCGTGACAGTGCAAAACGACCACCTAAGGGCTAGTTAACAGCTCATTAGTAATCCCAAAAAAGGACGCTAACTAGCGTCCTTTTTTATTACAGGCTATGTAATAATGCACCATGCTTAATATCATCTGGATCGCTTTTTTTACTATCGCCTTTATCGTTGCATTGATAAAGCTATTTGTATTTGGCAATATCCATATATTTGATCAGATGATGACAGCCATGTTCAGCCTGTCCAAAAATGCTTTCGAAATATCACTGGGGCTCACTGGCGTATTGGCTTTGTGGTTAGGCATTATGCGAATCGGTGAACGCAGTGGTTTTATTGATTTACTTACGCGCGGTTTATCGCCACTATTTGCTAAGTTAATGCCCGAAGTGCCTAAAAACCACCCCGCATTGGGGGCGATGGTAATGAATATTTCTGCCAATGCCTTAGGCTTAGATAATGCTGCAACACCGCTAGGTATCAAGGCGATGCAAGAGCTGCAATCGATTAATCCTAGCAAGGATACCGCTAGCAACGCCCAAATCCTATTCTTAGTGATCAACACCTCTGCGGTTACTTTATTTCCTGTCACTATTTTCACCTATCGTGCTCAAATGGGCGCAGCTAACCCAACCGATGTTTTTATCCCCATCCTCATTGCGACTTATGCATCCACCATGATTGGCTTAATCACGGTGGCATCGGTACAAAAAATAAATCTTCTTGATAAAGTTATCATTAGTTATTTAGGTGGATTTACCTTATTAATCGCAGGATTATTGTCTTATTTCTCGAGCCTGACACAAGCAGACATGCTGGCACAGTCTGCACTCATCAGTAATATCATTCTATTTTCATTAGTGATGTTATTTATCGCGGGTGCAGTCATCAAAAGAATTGATGCTTATGATGCATTTATTGATGGTGCTAAAGAAGGTTTTGAGACTGCGATTAAGATCATCCCATATCTCGTTGCCATGTTGGTTGCTATTGGTGTATTTCGTGCTAGCGGCGCGCTCGACTTATTAGCCAGTGGATTACGTCATCTCGTGTTATCGTTAAATTTAGATGACCGTTTTATTGATGCTATGCCAACGGCCTTAATGAAACCATTTAGTGGCAGTGGCGCTCGAGCAATGATGGTCGATACGATGCAAGCTTATGGTGCGGATTCCTTTGCAGGTCGTCTAGCTTCAATTGTTCAAGGTAGTACTGAAACCACATTTTATGTTTTGGCGGTCTATTTTGGTTCCGTAGGGATCAAAAATATTCGTCATGCAGCAGCGTGTGGGATTACCGCTGATATTGCAGGCATCTTCGCCGCTATTGCTGTTGCTTATTGGTTTTTTGGTTAATAGCGCAACCTTTTACAATTTACTCATGTCTTATAAGTTAATAGTACAGTACTTTCCTGCTTAAACTTTCGCCTTAGTCAGTTTAAATATTCCGCTGATCTGGTTAATTTTACTCATTTGTAAATCTTTGTGTTTATTCACTATCATTCTCACTATTACACTTAACGTTATAGAAATCTCTAGGTCGAATAATAATCAAGATTTTCTAGCTATAATGGAACAAAATATAACACTCAACTTTTTAGTGTCTATCGGTTTAATGTCATGACGATTGATAAAAATATTTTAAAAATTTTAGCACCTATCGCGGCTGTTGATAGCGATAAACAGTCTGACGATAGGACAGCTCAGAAGGCGTGTTGTATTTTAGCAAACATTGATACTGTTTCAGTTAACATTTCGCCCATCGTAATTGTCGATATATATGACGAAATTGCTAATGCACTTGCCGATAAGGGTTATTACATTGCCACTAAGCTACTACCTGAAGCAATGACTGCCTCTCTCTATCAGCGAGTAACTCACTTTAATACTGATGACTTTTCTACTGCCGGCATTGGTCGTAAACAAGCGTTTCAATTAAATCATCACATTCGCAGTGATCAGACCCGTTGGATAACGGATGATAATGCCATTGATGCATGCTATCTTGATTGGATGTCCAATTTACGTGTAGAGCTCAACCAAAGGCTATACATGGGCTTATTTAAGTACGAAGCACACTATGCACATTACGCACCAGCTGCTTCCTACCAGCGCCATGTCGATGCATTTAAGGGTCGATCTAATCGCGTATTAACGACGCTGCTATACCTTAACCCTGATTGGCAAACTGCTGATGGTGGTAAGTTAATAATCTATCATCCTGAAACGGAAGAAGTTATCGAAGAAATAATCCCTGAATATGGTAAATTTATCGTTTTCCTTAGCGACCAATTTCCACACCAAGTACTTACAGCTAATCGCCATCGTTACAGTATTTCCGGCTGGTTTCATGTCAATACTTCACCATAGAAAACATGCCAATGAACTATACAGAGCTTGAATTAATTCAGTTAGGTCACCCTAATCTTCGTCGTCGAGCTGAACCGCTTAGCGAGATATTAACTGCCGAAACCCAGCATCTACTTGATCAACTTTTTAAATTTGTCATTTCTAAAAATGGTGTTGGTATTGCCGCACCACAAGTAGATATCAATCAGCGTATCTTCATCATGTGCTCACGACCTAATTTACGTTACCCAGATGCGCCAGAGATGGCTCCCACTTTTGTTATTAATCCTGAAATAATCTGGCGTTCTGATGATATTGAAAAAGGTTGGGAAGGATGTTTAAGCTTGCCTGGCCTAAGAGGTTTTGTGCCACGTCATCGCGTGATAAAAGTTCAATATAGCTCTCGGTCTAATGAGCGCATTGAAGTAGAATACACAGGATTTATTGCTCGAGTATTTCAGCATGAATTAGATCACCTTAATGGTATCGTTTATATTGATCGCATTGAAAGTAGCCATGAGCTCATGATGGAAAAAGAATGGCTGAAACAGTTCACAAGCAGCTAACGTTTGCTCACATATAACACTAAGAGAAAGAGATGCTCGACTTAACCGAATATACCAAATTTCTAATTGCTATACTTGCCATATCTAACCCTATTGGCATAATCCCCGTTTTTTTGACGCTCACCGCTAATGAGACGGTAAGTCAACGCGTCAAAATTGGCCAGATTGTTGTCATTGCTACTACATTAATTTTACTTATCACACTATTTTTTGGTGAATTTGTACTCAATGTTTTTGGAATTAGTATTGATTCATTTCGAGTAGGCGGTGGCATTCTGATTTTACTTATGGCCATATCAATGCTTAACACTTCGCATGGTACAATCAAGCAAAACAGAAATACCGTTGAGCAACATGATAGTGAGTCAATTGCCGTTGTCCC
>JBLIKM010000050.1:0-9338 GCA_047636295.1 Methylophagaceae bacterium | reverse complement strand
CCCAATAAAAAACCCCAGCAGAATAAACTACTGAGGCTTCGATATATGATGGTACCTAGGGCCGGAATCGAACCGGCACGGCCGTGAAGCCGAGGGATTTTAAGTCCCTTGTGTCTACCAATTTCACCACCCAGGCATCAAGCGGGAAATTATACATAATCTGTACGGGCTTTAGAAGCTTTTGTTTGAATTACTTTCAGAATGGAACGATAAATTAAACTGATCAGCACTTTTTACCTGGCCGTTTCACTACCTAAGGCATCAGGCAACATTTATTTGTGCCTTGCCTGTTTTCAACATTTTGGCGTATGCTAGTACTTATAAATGGTTCATAAATTCTCGCTAATTATTTGCGAGGCTGATGACTAAAAGAAATCACGTAATTATTGGTCACCAGAATACAATTTTTTCAAGCCGGTACAAAAGGAGAACAAGATGGAAATTCCTGGTATTTCACCATTAAGCGGTCAACCTACTTTAACTAATCCCTTGAACCAAGAAAGCTTATTACAAGGAAGAGTTACGCCCGCACAAAGCGATAGTGAGGCTCAAAACACAGTTACAGCTAGTGACCGCGCACCTACCTCGATTAGTTCAGCCGACGTAGTTGAGCAAACCAATGAAGCCCAAGAGACAGGGAATGAAGCCCAAGAAAGGGGATTTAACCCTGAGAACCCAGGCGGCACGATTGATTTTACCGCATAAGGAGTAAGCACAACTGATGGCTGAACCTATAATTTCTGATAATCCTTTATATCGTTTATTGCGAGACGGTAATGTGGCGGAATTTAATCAGCGTATTGCTGCTGGCGAAAAAGCTGAGTTGGTAGGGTGTGATTTTCGACACATTAACCTAAAAAATATTGATACCAAAGGATTGGATTTTTCTAATAGTTATTTCCGTCAAGCAGACTTACGCGGCGTAGATTTCTCTAACTGCGACAGTTTAGAAGGAGCCAGTCTCCATGGCGCCAAGATTTCAGGTGCTTTTTTCCCATCAGCTCTCCGAGCTGATGAGATTTTACTATCCTTAGAGCATGGCACTAGATTGCGTTATACCAAATAATAGTTTGTTTTGGTCTATTTAGATTTTCATCCCCATAAAATAACTGGGGATGGGACTAAGGCTAGTATAAAAAAGCGGTCTATTAATCCTCGCGCGCTGTTTCAGCTGCGTTGTTATCTTTTTTCTTAGGCAGCCATCGAGCACAAAATAAGCCTAACTCGAATAACAGCCAGATTGGTAACGCTAGCAAGGTTTGAGAAATAATATCCGGCGGCGTTAATAACATGCCGATAACAAAAGATCCCACAACAATATAAGGTCGCTTCTCTTTTAAACTTTCTACGCTTGAAGCGCCGGTCCAAATTAATAATAAAGTGGCTATCGGCACTTCAAATGCCAAACCAAAAGCAAAAAACAGTTTTAAGACAAAGTCTAAATAACTACTAATATCGGTCATGACCGCCACACCTTCTGGTGCTGCTTGAGTTAAAAAGCCAAAGATCAAAGGAAAAACCGCATAGTACGCAAAGACTATCCCAAGGAAAAACAATGTTGTGCTGGCAAACAAGAGCGGAAATACAATCTTGCGTTCATTATCATATAACCCTGGCGCAATAAATGCCCACAACTGGTAGAGCAGTACCGGTATTGCCATCATTATGGAGATGCTTAGAGTAAGTTTGAATGGTGTTAAGAAGGGCGAAGCTACTTCTGTGGCGATCATACTGCTTGATTCTGGCAAGTGGCGCAATAATGGCTCAGCTAAGAAATGATATAAGTTATTAGAGAAAGGTAATAAGCAGACAGCAAAAATTAATACGGCGACAACACCTCGGAGTAAACGGTCACGAAGTTCAATCAGGTGGGATATCAATGATTGTTGATTATCCGTTTCCATTTTCATCCTTTTTAACAGGCGTTGATGGTTCAGATGTTGGCTCTACGTCCGATGTCGATTCAACGTCTGGTGCCGGTTCAGTGCTTGATGTTGGTTCAGCGTTCATTATGTTATTGATATTAGAGGCATCTACCGTTTTATCAAAGGCTTGTTTGAGCTCTTCAGCACGTAACTCGCGCGATATCTCACTACGAATTGACTGTACCGATGCATTAGCTCGACCAACCCATAAGCCAGTAACTCGAATTAATTTTGGTAAACGCTCAGGCCCAACGACGACCAATGCCACTAGTGCAATGATCAGTAATTCCCAAAAGCCAATATCAAACATTGCCGTTAGCTCGTGTGTTTATCTTTGTGCGTCTCTTTGTGTGTGTCTTGAGCCTGCGTGATGTCATCAGACTGTTTGAGTACCTTTTCATCTTTATTTTTAGCTGTGTCTTCACCCTCACTAACTGATTGTTTAAAACTTTTAATAGCACTACCCAAATCACCACCCATTGAGCGTAATTTTTTGGTACCAAACAATAAGATAATAATAGCTAAAACAATCAATAACTGCCAAATGCCAATGCCGCCGAATCCCATAACTTTCTCCTAATATTTAAGCTGAATCTAATTTCAGTGTCTGTGTCTTGTGTGTCATTACGGTTGACACCTATTTTAGCAAGCTCTATCCATAAATCATTAAACAATACATCTAATAAACAGATTACTGGCGTGACGATAATCTTTTTAGCTAGTTAAATCTAGCTAAATCTTTGCCGCCGAGTATATGCATGTGTAGATGGTCAACCTCTTGTCCGCCGTCAGGGCCAGTATTGATAATCGTACGAAAACCATTATTCAAACCTTGCGCTTGAGCCAGTTCAGGTAGTTTCAACATCATATGACCGATCAGCGCTTGATGTTCTACTGCCAAGCTATCTAAGCTATCGAGATGAATTTTAGGAATCACCAACAAATGAACCGCTGCTTTAGGATTAATATCTTTAAATACAAAGATCTGATCGTCTTCATAGACTTTAGCTGAAGGAATATCTCCAGCTATTATTTTACAAAAAATACACGCTGTCATTATTTACTCCCCGATTGATCTCGGCTGGCTTTTTCTGCAATACCAGATAAGCCAAATCGGCGATCAAGTTCATCAAGAACGTCTTGATGATCAATATTATTATGGGCCAGTAAAACTAAACTGTGAAACCATAAATCCGCTGTTTCATAGATGATTTCATCTCGATTACCGCCTTTGCCAGCAATAACGGTTTCTGTCGCTTCTTCACCTAGTTTTTTTAGTATTTTATCAGTACCTGCATGATATAGACTTGCAACATATGAGCTATCAGGGGCGGCATCTTTACGCAATTCTAATACTTCAGCTAGCTTTTTTAATATGTCACTCATTTGTACATCTCTTTTGGGTCTTTTAAGACGGCTTCAGTAGTCTGCCATTCACCATCAACAAGTTGTTGATAAAAACAATGATGCCGACCAGTATGGCAGGCAATGCCTCCCAGCTGCACAACTTCTAATAAAACAGCGTCACAGTCGCAATCCAAACGTATAGATTTAATTTGCTGCTGATTGCCTGATTGTTCGCCTTTATGCCACAGTTTTTGACGTGAGCGTGACCAGTAAACAGCATGGCCAGTATCAACCGTGAGTTGTAGCGATTCTTTATTCATCCAAGCTAAAGTAAGCACCTGCTTAGTTGCAAATTCCTGGGTAATAACAGGCACTAAGCCCGCATCATTCCACTTAAGCTGATCAAGCCAAGCCATTACAGCCTAACCTCTAGGCCCTGGCTTGCCATTTGTTGTTTAGCTTCTTGTACGGTATGTTCGCCAAAGTGGAAAATACTGGCGGCAAGGACGGCATCAGCACGGCCCAATTTCACGCCATCGGTTAAGTCTTGTAGTTTCCCTACACCACCCGATGCAATAACTGGCACGGCAACAGCATCACTTACTGCGCGTGTTAATTCCAAATCGAATCCAGATTTCATACCATCACGATCCATACTGGTCAGTAATATTTCACCTGCGCCAAAATCAACCATTTTTTTGGCCCATTCAATAGCATCAATTCCCGTTGCCGTACGACCACCATGGGTAAATATTTCCCAGCGGGCGGGCTCATCTTCGCTGGAAACGCGCTTGGCATCGATAGCGACCACAATACATTGTGAGCCAAATCGTTGGGCTGCCTCACGTACAAACTCAGGATTAGTCACTGCGGCCGAGTTAATACCGACCTTGTCGGCACCGGCATTTAACATCCGTCGGATATCATCTACCGTTCGAATACCGCCACCTACGGTTAGTGGAATAAATACTTGACTGGCAACTTGTTCAACAACATCAATCATCGTGCCACGATTATGATGAGTAGCGGTGATATCTAAAAATGTAATCTCATCTGCACCTTGTTGATCATATCGCTTAGCTACTTCAACAGGATCCCCAGCATCACGGATATCAACAAACTGCACGCCTTTAACAACGCGCCCATTATCAACATCAAGACAAGGAATAATTCGTTTAGCCAAACCCATAATTATTATCCTGTTATTATAGCGGTGTAGGAGGATTAAGACGATCAGCTAGTGCTTGGCCTTCAGCTAGATCTATCGTACCTTCATAAATTGATCGACCCACAATAGCCCCCATTACACCTTCACTTTCATAATGGCATAGCGCCTTGATATCATTATAGTCGGTGACGCCACCAGAGGCGATAACAGGGATATTGATTGCGCGAGCCAGATCACGTGTTGATTCCAGATTAACCCCTTGCATCATGCCGTCACGACTAATATCCGTGTAAATAATGGCTTCAACGCCATCTTGCTCAAAACGTTTGGCGATATCAGTAACATCATGATGTGATAATTTTGACCAGCCATCTATTGCCACTTTGCCATCTTTAGCATCAAGTCCGACAATGATATGGCCAGGAAATTCTGCACAGACATCACCAACAAAATGAGGAGCATTAACGGCTTTGGTACCAATGATAACGTATCGTACGCCGGCATCAAGATACGTTTGAATCGTATCTTCATCACGAATACCACCACCAATTTGTACTTCTAGATCGGGGAATGTTTTACAGATTTGATGAATAATGCCGGCATTAACAGGTTTACCTGCAAAAGCACCATCAAGATCAACGATATGTAAACGTTTAGCACCCGAGTCAACCCATCTGCGGGCAATCGCGACAGGATCTTCTGAAAATACCGTATTATCTTCCATGCGTCCCTGACGCAAGCGAACACAGTGACCTCCTTTTAGATCAATGGCAGGGATTAATAACATAAAGATTTCTCCAAATTCATCAGCATTATAGGGTTTAGGACTTACCGTCCCAGTTTAAAAAATTTTCAAGCAATTGCAGTCCAGCATGTTGACTTTTTTCTGGATGAAATTGCACTGCAAACACATTTTCCTTGTGTATGGCAGAGGTGAAAGCATTGGGATAAGCGGTCGTTGCAGCCGTTACTTCGACATCATCAGGAGCAACAAAATAACTATGCACAAAATAAAAACGACTATTTTGATCAATGTTATACCATAGCGGGTGAGCAGATGATTGATGCACTTGGTTCCAGCCAATATGTGGCACCTTTAAGTGCTCACCATTAGCACTGGGTTTAATATCAAAATGACGCACATTACCTGCAATAATATTTAAACCTTCACTGCCGTTATTTTCTTCACTGTGACTGAGCAATGCTTGCATGCCAAGACAGATGCCTAATGTTGGCGTGCCATTATTAATGACGGTTCGAATGACCTCATCTAGCTTCAAGCGTTTTAGTTCAGCAACGCAATCACGCATAGCACCAACACCGGGGAAAACGATGTGGCTAGCCGTTAGAATTCGGGTAGGATCAGCTGTGACTTCAACAACAACGTCATCACTTGCCACCGTTTCAAGCGCCTTAGACACTGAACGTAAATTGCCCATGCCATAATCAATAACTGCTACGCGACGCATAAATAACCTGATAAGAAAGTGTACAAAAAATCTATTTTACGTAATAAATAGAAAACAAGATATCAGCGCAATTATAATGCGCCTTTCGTTGAAGGTAATTGTTCTAATGCTCGTTGATCTAATGTTACTGCCATCCGTAACGCGCGACCAAAGGCTTTAAATACCGTTTCTGCAATATGATGCGCATTGCGACCTTTTAAACAATCGATATGTAGCGTAATACCAGCATGGTTGACTAAACCTTGAAAAAACTCATAAAACAAATCGACATCAAATTCGCCAATTTTGTCACGGTTAAAGGTAACGCCATACTCGAAGCCAGGTCTGCCAGATAAATCTAAAACCACGCGAGATAACGCTTCATCTAGCGGCACATAAGCATGACCGTAGCGAACAACGCCTTTTTTGTCACCTAAGGCTTTTTTAAGTGCTTGCCCAATGGTTATACCAATATCTTCAACGGTGTGGTGAGCATCAATTTGTAAATCGCCGTTAGCTTTTATATTCAGATCAAATAGGCCATGTCGCGCAATCTGTTCCATCATATGGTCAAGAAAAGGTACGCCGGTTACAGCAGAAAATTGACCGCTACCATCGAGGTTTAATGTCACCTCAATTTGAGTTTCCAGTGTGTTACGTGCAATAGTTACAATACGAGACGTCATGGTTTTTCCTGAGCTACGAAATAAATAAGGAATAATAACTGTTTCAGTGACCGGTTTGAAGCGGTATGATGATTAATCTTTAATACATAGGATTAGTAATGGCACAAATGAACAGTGTGACCCCGCTATTCAAAGATATGGCTAAGGTTGAGCATGATCACCGAGTTGCCTGTCAGGAGTGCTCGCTTTATCGACTGTGTTTGCCATTAGGTTTGCACAGTAAGGACCTTGCGCAGTTAGATAAAATTATAAAGCGTAGTCAAAGCTATAAGCGAAGCGCAGCACTGTTTACAACAGAACATACTTTTAAAGCTATATATGTAGTGCGTTCGGGCTCATTTAAAACCACAATTTCAGCTAGTAATGGCCGCGATCAGGTCACTGGTTTTTATTTCCCAGGCGAATTCATTGGCCTAGATGCGCTTTACCAAGCGTCTTACCAATCAAATGCCAAAGCCTTAGAAACCAGTAGCGTGTGTGAGATACCTTTTGACACACTACAAGAGCTGGGTAAGGATATGCCGCAATTACAAATTCAGCTACTGAGCCGCTTAAGTAAAGAATTATCTGGCGATAAAAACCTAATGCTATTGCTTGGCAAAAAAACAGCCGATGAAAAACTCGCCACCTTTTTATTGTCATTCTCTAAACGTTTTAGCGACCGTGGTTTTTCTGCCACAGAGTTTCACCTTACTATGTCTCGTGGAGATATAGCCAATCATCTTGGTCTAGCAGTTGAAACAGTGAGTCGTGTATTTTCACGTTTTCAAGAAGAGGGACTAGTTACCATACTCGGTAAAGAAATCATGTTACAAGATATAGAAAAAATAAAAAGATTGTGTGGCTAAAAGTCACCAGAAGATTAAAAAATAAAACCATAAAGAAAGAAACAATACATTTTCAGCGCCTCAAGAATAAAGCAAATTGTCAACTGTTTTATTGACCCAGATCAATGTGATTAATCACTAAGTCAGTATGATCTGCATCAACTCATTCAGAACAGTTTTAACTTATTCAGAGGTAGGATTAAATGAAAATAACAAAATTAGCAATTGTACTTTTAGCAGCAACAGGTATTTCAGCTGTCGCCACACCAGCAATGGCCTATGAAGCTGGGGACTGGTTAGTACGTGGGCGTATCATCAATGTTAACCCTAATGATGATAGTGGTGCTATCCATTCTAACGGCTCTCCATTAGCGGGAACAGGCGTTACCGTTAATTCTGATACAGTGCCAGAGTTAGACATCACTTATATGATTGATCGCAACTGGGCCGTCGAACTTATTCTTGGTTATTCTAAACATGAAGTAACCTCTCATGGTGCAGGTTTAGTTGCTCCTAAAGTTATCAACGCTAAAGTTTTACCACCGACATTAACCCTGCAATATCACTTTATGCCTGATTCAAACATCCGCCCATATATTGGTGCCGGTGTGAACTATACGTACTTCTTTGATGAAGATACTGCAGGCGATTTATCCACAGCTGGCGTGACAGTAAAAATGGAAGATTCTTGGGGCTTAGCGGCACAAGCAGGTGTTGATATTGCTATTAATGATGACTGGTTTGTTAACTTAGATGTTAAATATATTGACATGAGCACTACTGCTAAATTTTCAAATGGCTTATCTGTAGACGTAGACGTTAACCCATTCGTCTACGGTATTGGTGTCGGTCGTCGTTTCTAAGCTATTTCTTAGTTAAAAGCGCACAAAAAAAGACCCTCGTTTGAGGGTCTTTTTTTGCCTGTCTGTTACAAACTATATATTTTAAAAGGCATTTTTTAATCCTGAATCTCTAACCAATCTCGTGGTTTAAGAAAGATATTATATAGCTCAGCTTCAGGACTGCCGACTTCAGGTTGCCAGTTATAGCGCCATTTAACCAAGGGTGGCAATGACATCAAAATTGATTCGGTACGCCCGCCGGATTGCAGCCCAAATAAGGTGCCGCGATCATAAACCAAATTAAACTCGACATAACGTCCGCGACGATACAGTTGGAAATCACGCTCACGTTCACCAAAGGCCATATCTTTACGCCGCTTCACTATGGGTAAATAAGCCTGTGTATAACTATCACCGACGCTTTTCATCAAATTAAAGCAATGTTCAAAACCACCTTCATTGAGATCATCAAAAAACAAACCGCCGACACCACGGCGCTCATTACGATGTTTCAACAAGAAGTAGTCATCGCACCATTGTTTGTAAAGAGGGTAAACATCATCACCAAAAGGATCGCAGGCAGACTTGGCCGTTTGATGCCAAGCAATCACGTCTTCTTCGAAACCATAATACGGTGTGAGATCATAACCACCACCAAACCACCAGATCGGCTCTTCACCTTCTTTTTCAGCAATGAAAAAACGTACATTGGCATGTGAAGTAGGGATATAGGGATTGTGAGGGTGAATAACTAATGACACGCCTAAAGCTTCAAAACTACGGCCCGCTAACTCGGGTCGACTTGCCGTGGCAGAGGCAGGAAGACTGTCACCAGTGACTTGGGAGAAGTTAACACCACCTTGTTCAAATACGCCACCATCGGTTAATACACGAGTACGTCCACCGCCTCCCCCCGTTCCTTCACGTTGCCAATTGTCTTCAATAAATTGGGCTTGGCCATCAGCGGCTTCTATTACTTTACAAATACGATCTTGTAAATCAATAAAATAAGTCCGTACAGCGTTAATGTCAGGTTGGCTCATCGGATTATTTCTCCTGTTCGGGCGTTTCTTATTTCTGTTGGCTGATTTAAAC
>JBLIKM010000049.1:0-9379 GCA_047636295.1 Methylophagaceae bacterium | reverse complement strand
AGACCCAAGCTATTAGCAAACACAGTAAATTCTTGTTCTAAAAGTGCTTGTTCTGATTGGGCATTATCTTCCAACTTTACCCGCATGAAATACTGACCATTTTGTACGTCGGTATATTGCTGGCAGTGCAGAATATTAAAATCTCGTTGTGCAAAAAAGCTGGTTATACCAGCGACCAAACCTTTTTGATCAGGGCATTGAATAAGAAAAATAATGGCGTTCATAAATCGATAATACCTTCAGAAGTATCTAATTCGTCGTATCGTAGCATTATTGCTGGCACTCATGAATATTCTGTATATTTATCTGCCCGCCCTTTGACTTGATTAACAGGATATTTTGCCGCATTTTTGTCTATTTTAGTTGCTAATGCTTGATTGATATCCACGCCAAGATCATGGCAGAGATAGGCTAAATAGGCGGTCACATCTGCCAGTTCATCTTCCAGCGCTTGTCGTTTATCGGACTTGAGTTGCAGATTAATTTCATCATTGGTTTTCCATTGAAACCATTCCAATAACTCAGATGCTTCGATGGACAATGAAATAGCTAAATCTTTTGGGTTATGAAACTGTTCCCAATCACGCTCACGGCGAAATGAAATTAGTCGTTCTAATATTTCCGGTTTAATCATAATCAAGAAACTCAGTTATTTTAGTCAAAAATTGTTTTGGCGCCTCAGCATGTACCCAATGCCCTGCTTGTTCAATGGTCACTAGCTCGGCATCTGGGAAGCGTGTTTTAATTAAATCCTCATCTTCATCACCGATATAATCTGATTGACCGCCACGAATAAAACAACTGGGGAGCATAATCGTATTACCGTCGCATACCGCCTCAAGCAGTTGAGGATAATTATCATATAAAGCCTGCAAATTGATTCGCCAGCTCAGTTGCTTGCCGATTATAGTGAGATTCATTAATAAAAATTGCCGTACAGCTTTATTTGGTAATGCGCTTTTTAATGCAGTATCAACCTCAGTACGACTTGTATACATAGATAGGTCTAAAGCTAATAAGGCCCTAAATATGCCATTATGTTCATCATGGTATTGTCTCGGTGCAATATCCACCACCACAAGTTTACCTAGCCATTGCGGATAACACTGACTAAAAGCCATCGCCACTTTTCCGCCCATAGAATGACCAATGATATCGACCTTATCTAACTTTAATCGCTCAAACAATTCCGCCAAATCTTCAACCATCAAAGCATACGTTTGCTCTGAACTATGTGGTGAATGACCATGGTTGCGTAAATCGACAGTTATTACCTGAGCTGTTGTCGCCAATTGTTTAGCTAAGCCCCGCCAATTATCAGATGAGCCGAACAAGCCATGAAGGATAACTAAGGGCTGACCAGTGCCGATGGTTTGATAATACAATTTCATTGAATGATGCTTTATTGTGTCGGAGGTTTATAATAGTGTCATTTTATGACAATTGGGGATATTTAGGTGGAAGATGAAACAGTTTTAGTAATGATAGTGCAACAGTATGCGAGTAAGTTTGGCATTACCTTTAGTTCTAAACATTTGGATGACCCAGAGAAGAAAGCCAAACTTATCAGCTTGATTCAACAATCACTTGCAGGCAAACGAGGCCCAGTTACTGATGAAGATCTTGTTTAAATAAATACAAATCGTTTAAATAAAAAGGCCACTTTTTAAGGTGGCCTTTTTAAGGTTATTTCGCTGAAAAATAAATCTACTAATGACTAGTCGATTAGTTTTTCAAATACTAAACTAGCGTTAGTGCCACCAAATCCAAAGCTATTCGACATTACTGTTTTTAAACCTGCATTGTCTTTGCGTTCGCGAATAATAGGAACGCCTGTTGCTTCTGGATCAATATTATCAATATTTGCTGATGCCGCAATAAAATCATTTTCCATCATCAGTAAGCAATAAATCGCTTCTTGTACACCTGCAGCACCTAATGAATGGCCTGATAAAGACTTGGTTGAACCCACTACTGGAACATTATCACCAAAGGCCTTTTTAACGGCGCCTAGCTCAGCTAAATCACCTACAGGAGTACTTGTGCCATGTGCATTGATATAATCAATAGGTGCTTTAACGGTTGCTGTTGCTAGTTGCATACAACGAACAGCACCCTCACCTGACGGTGCAACCATGTCGTAGCCATCCGATGTCGCTGCATAACCTGTTAATTCAGCATATATTTTTGCACCGCGTTTTTTGGCATGTTCATATTCTTCCAATACGAGTACACCACCACCACCCGCGATAACAAAGCCATCGCGGTCAGCATCATAGGCACGTGATGCTTTTTCTGGTGTATCGTTATACTTAGTTGATAACGCACCCATAGCATCAAACAATGAACTCATTGTCCAATGTTCTTCTTCAGCACCGCCCGCGAAAACAATATCTTGTTTACCGAGTTGAATTTGTTCCATGGCATTACCAATGCAATGTGCGCTAGTTGCACATGCTGATGACATCGAATAATTAACACCTTTAATTTTAAATGGTGTCGCTAAACACGCTGAAGTAGTACTGCCCATTACTTGTGTTACTCGGTATGGGCCTACGCGTTTAATACCTTTTTCTCGCAAAATATCGGCTGCTTGAACTTGACTTGATGATGATGCTCCACCAGAGCCCATAACCAGCCCTGTTCGTGGATTAGATACTTGTCCTTCAGTTAAACCAGAATCTGTAATTGCTTGTTGCATTGAGATATAAGCATATGCGGCGGCATCACCCATAAAGCGTAATGTTTTGCGATCGATAAACTGTTTAAAGTCGATATCCACGCTACCAGCGACATGACTACGAAAACCCATGTCGGCATATTCTTGTTTAAATCGAATACCTGAACGACCCAAACGTAATGATTCAGTAACTGTTGCTGCATCTAAACCCAAACAAGATGTAATACCTAAACCTGTGACAACTACGCGTTTCATCGTTATTTCCTAAAAATCTTCAGTGGAAGTAAATAAACCTACTTTTAGGTCTTTTGCTGTGTATATTTCGCGGCCATCAACCGAGACGGAACCATCAGCTATCGCTAAAACTAATTTACGTGCAATAACACGTTTTAAGTCGAGTTTATACGTCAATTTTTTTGCTGTTGGTACTACTTGCCCAGAGAATTTAACTTCTCCTGAACCTAGTGCGCGTCCACGACCTGGATTACCACCCCAACCTAGGAAAAAACCAACTAATTGCCACATAGCATCTAAGCCTAGGCAACCAGGCATTACTGGATCACCAGGAAAATGACATGCAAAAAACCATAAGTCTGGCGTAATGTCTAATTCGGCAATAATTTCACCTTTGCCGTATTTCCCACCCTCATCAGAAATATGAATAATACGATCCATCATCAGCATATTAGGGGTAGGTAATTGTGCATTGCCAGGGCCGAACATTTCGCCGCGTCCGCATTGCAAAAGCTCTTCGTATGAAAATGATGACTGTTTACTCATAGATTCTTCTTTAAAAACGCCTCTAATTGGGCAATTGTTTCATGATATCACGACCTAGTAAAACTAAAAAGTAACATCAACAACTTCAACTATCTGGCATAAAAAAAACCACTAAAAATAGTGGCTTTTATTACTATTTGGTCAGATTATTTATTCGCTAGCATTAGTACTTGTCAGGGTGATCGCTGATTCAGGTAATGCCACAACAAGTCCTTGTAACAGACTACCCATGCTATTTAGAATCCGATACATTGCAAACAATTGATCATATTGCGCATTCACTAAATCTTGTCGCGCTGTAAAAACTTCATTTTCAGAATCTAATAAATCTAATAAGGTACGCTGACCGAGACTAAATTGTTGTTGATAAGCGTCACGTGAGCTTACACTTGAATCAACATGAAGATTAAAAAACTCCATCTGATTCGTCACTGTTTGTAGGGCATTCCATGACAATCGCACACTTTGTTCTACTTGGCGATGGGTATTATTGCGAATTTCAGAAGCTTGGTTAATTAAATAGCCAGTTTCTTGTCGACGCGCCTTATCTTTACCTCCATTTAACAAATTGTAACGTAAGCGAAACATCGCTGTAACATCATTATTATGCCCGTCAACACCATCAAGGTCATTGTCCGCTGTTGCACCTAGTTCAAAATCGACACGCGGATAGAAGGGGGATATTGCCGTGTTATGTTGTGCATTTGCAGATTCAACATCAGCTTGAGCAGACTTTAAAGTCGGATGATTATCTAGGGCTTGGCTAATCGCTTCATCAAGGGTGGCAGGAATAAAACTTTCTGGTGCTTGCGGTTTAGTTAAAGATTCACTATTTAATCCTATAACCCGTAAATAAGTCGTTTCTGCGTCACGTAAATTACTTTGCTCTGCGATTAGATTTGCCTTAGCTAATGCAACACGACCTTTACTTTGGTCCATGTCTGAACCTCGTCCCACACCGCGCTCACTACGTAATCTAATTTGATCATGTGTGCGCTCATGCGCTTCAAGATTAGTCATCGCCAATGCAACCAGCTTTTGTTGGCGTAATACATTTAAATAGGCATCAACGGCTGCTAAGGCCGTATTTTCAGCGGCGCCAAACACACTATAAGCGCGTGAATCTGTTCGTGCCGTATGTCGAGCCACTTCATTTTTGGTTGCCATGCCATCAAATAACATTTGACGTAAATTTATGCTCGCTTCATCGCGGTTCATATGCACATTTTTGTGAGAGCCTGGCGATCGCGTTGTTGGATTATCGCTAGATTCATAACCAGTACCAATCGCAAGATCAATTGTTGGCAAGTATCCCGCTTTTGCTTGATTAACTTCTTCTGCCACAGCATTACGTTCATTAGATGCTGCCAACACATCTGGATTAGTTTTTATCGTCGCATCAACTGCTTGTTCTAAAGTAGTTGCTAACAATGAGGCTGAGCTCATAAACAAAGCCGCGGTTATGATAAGTTTTGTTGGTTTTATTAATTTCATAATTTTATAATTCTATACCTTGAATAAGCCAATTCATAAGGAAATCTACTTGCATCTATTGTTTACACAGATAATACTTTTTAGCTATATTAAACATATCACTAACACTAACGCAAATCTCTAAACAAGATAGCTAATGACAGTCGGTCAAATAGGGTCAGCTTTTGAAATATTGTCGTTAAATGTGCTTTAACTGTACGCTCTGTTATTGCCATTTTATGAGCAATCATTTTATTTGTAGAGCCATGACTTACTAATGTGGCGACTTCAATCTCCTTAGGTGAAAGTGACGCCAGTGCCCGTTGTTGTTCCTGTGATATTTCAGGGATAGAAACGTGCGTTAACTCATCAATCAAACTCGAGATAACATAACGTTCAACCCAAACTTCACCGTGCAATATTGCATGTATGGCGAAATGTAGTTTTTCAGGAGGTAAGTGATTATCAAAATAACCACGAGCCCCTTGTTTAAGTAAGTCAATTTGGCTCTCAATAGTTCGGCCAACGCCCAATACTAAAATTCGTGTATGTGGACAAGTTTCTTTAATCGAGGCTATCAAAGAAATTTGTTGTTCTTTAACAATATCATCATGACACAAGATAATATCAGGTTGCATATTAACTACCGCGGTCAATAAATCTGCCAGTGAATGACATTGCGTAACACCATAATTATCAGGTAAGTTTATGGCAACAGCATTGCAGTCGTCCTTATCAAAAATCGCTATACACACTTTAGTCTTTAATAACTCAGGGCTTATCGTAGCATTATCTCTCAACATTATAGCGCTCTCAACATCATCGTTCCCTTAATGCCTCATTTTTGGCTTTAAGGATTGGCTTCAGTAAATAATCAAACACTGTTTTTTTACCTGTCAATATATCTACAGTAGTGGTCATCCCTGGAATAATATTTAACCTAACATTTTTATGGAGAATATAATTCTTATCGGTACGTAAATAAATCAAATAAAAACTTTCATCTTTATCATCTTTAATTGTATCGGCACTAATTCGTTCCAATTTAGCAGGCAAACCACCATAAATTGAAAAGTCATAGGCCGTCAATTTAACCATTGCCTGTTGACCTGGGCGTAAAAAAGCAATGTCCGCAGGTCTAATCTTCGCTTCAATCAATAAATTATCTTCTATAGGCACAATCTCAAGTAAATCCATGCCTGGTTGAATAATACCACCAACGGTATTTATCTTTAATTGTTTAATAGTACCCTTTAGTGGTGATCGTACTTGGGTGCGTGTCACACGATCTTTTGCAGAGAAAATCGTTTCTTGGGTTCTACTCAGTTCAGCATTCACTTCCGAGAACTGGCTCGCTGCATTGGTCTTAAACTGAATCGTTTGTTCTCTCACTTTTTGTTGTGCTTCACTTAATGCCGACCGCGTGCGCGGGATAGCCAAGCGATTCGCTTCCATTTCACCATATAATTGATTGACTGTTCGCTTCAAGCGCAACACTTCAACTTCTGATATAACACCAAGATCAACGAGCGGTTCAGACATTTTTAATTCTTTATTGCTGAGTTCATAACCTTGCTCTAATTGTGACTGCTTCGCGCGTCGTTCTATCAGCTCTTGTCTACGTTGTACTTGTTGTAGCTCTAATACTTGAAGAGCAGATTTCAATTCACGTTGCCGCGACAGATATAATGCTCTTTCATTTGCTGCCAGCGTAGGATTAGCGCTTATAACTTCTTCTGGCACAATAAAGTCGACACCGTCGCTTTCAGCCTTTAATCGTGTACTTCGTGCTAAAAGCTCATAATATTTAAGCTCTGTTTCTCTCACTGAAGATAAGAAACGTGTGTCATCAATTTTCAATAACACCTGGTTCTTCTCAACAATTTGACCTTCTGTCACCAAAACGTCAGCCAGTATTCCTCCTTCTAAATTTTGAATTACTTGAATTTTACTAGAAGGTATAACTTTGCCCTCGCCCCTAGTCACTTCATCAAGACTTGTAACATAAGCCCACCAGCCTGCAACAAGGAAAAAAACAACACTTAATACCAATAATGAATGTCCAGCACGATGGGCTGATTCCAAGGTAGCAGCACTTACTTCTGACATAAATTCTGCATCATCAGGATGAGTACGTTTTAACCATGCCATAACGCTATCCTTTTGACACTTTAATATGACCGTTTTTAAGAGCCGCTAAAATCTGATCTCGGGGACCATCTGCAACTAAACGCCCTTGATCCATCACAATAATTCTGTCCACTAAACTAAGCAACGATGCTTTATGAGTGACTAATATCATTGTTTTGTCTGCTAAGTGAGTTTTCAATTTTGCCTTAAATTGATCTTCTGTACTATTATCCATAGCGTTAGTAGGCTCATCCAGCACTAATACTGGGCTGTCTAATAACAGTGCTCTAGCGACTGCGACACTCTGCCGCTGGCCACCAGACAACCCTTCCCCACGTTCCCCAACGGGTAAATCAAAGCCTGCTGGATGCCGGTTAACAAACTCTGTTATACCCGCTATTTCAGCCGCTTTAATGACCGCCTCATCATCTGCAAACGGTGCTCCCATAACAATATTGTCACGAATACTACCAAAAAACAGCACTACATCTTGTGGTGCATAACCTATATTTCTACGTAAATCGACGGGATCAATTTGTCTAATATCTGTTGTATCTAATAATATTGACCCATCCATTGGTTCATATAAACCCAATAATAATTTTTCAATTGAGCTTTTACCTGAGCCAATGCGACCTATGAAGGCGACTTTCTCACCTTGCTTAATACTAAATGACACTTCAGTTAAGGCATCCATGGGTTGGTCAGGGTAGCGGAATGATACTTTTTTAAATTCGATATTGCCTTTAAAATCTGGACGATGTAAAAATTCTCTACCGGATGGCCGCTCTACAGGTAGATTCATCAAATGGTTTAATGAGCTTAATGCCGCTTTTGATTGATGGTAGCGTGTCAAAATACCTGCCACCTGACCTAGCGGAGCTAAAGCCCTACCTGTTAAAATGGTACTTGCAATTAATGCCCCCATGGTGATATCACCTTCGGATATTTTATAAACACCAAATACCACAACACTTACTGAGGCCATTTGCTGTAAAAATGAAGTAAAATTTACGGCCATTGATGATAGTAATCGAGATCTTTGGCTATATTTTGCAATAAAACCAATTGTTTGTTCCCATTTACGCTGAATTTGTGACTCAGCGCCTATACTTTTAATGGTCTCTAATCCCGTTAGTGTCTCTATTAAAGTGGCACTTTTTTGTCCAGAATGACGGAATAAGTGTTGAATTGTTTTGCTAAGCGGAATCTGAATGATCAGGCTCACTAGAATACCTAATGGAATGGCAAATAATGGCACATAAGCTAATTCACCTGCTATCGTCCAGATAACAAAAATAAATAAGAACATAAATGGCAGATCAATCAATGTGGTCAACGTCGCAGAGGTAAAAAACTCTCGAAACGACTCAAACTCATGCATATTGTTAGCAAATGAACCGACTGAATTAGAGCGAGAGGCCATTTTAATGCCCATCACTTTTTCAAAGATAGTGGCTGATAGAATGACATCAGCTTTCTTACCTGCCATATCAATGAAATAACCACGTAATGATCGTAATAGTAGATCGAAAACAAACACGGTTGCCACACCTATCGCTAATACCCACAAAGTTTCGATGGCACGATTAGGTACAACGCGATCATAAACATTCATGATGAATAATGGTGATGCTAATGCAAATGAATTGAGTAAGATTGAGGCAATAAATACTTCACCATAAATAGGCCAAAAGCGTAATATTGTTCCCCAAAACCAGTGTTTCGTCTTAGGTATTATTGATGAATCGGTTCGCTTATCAAAGGTGTGAACTGATTTTATAAAAATTGCATAACCTGCATAGTCAGCATTTAAATCCGCCAGAGGGATCTCAGACTCAGTCTCACCTATTTCTGGGAAAATAACTCTTGCCGTTTTCTTCTTGAATTCAAGCACAATGCAGGCATTACTATTTTCGAGCAATAAAACAGCTGGTAATACCAAATTAGATATTCGTCGAAGAGGACGTTTAACTACTTTTGATTTTAGCCCCGCTCGCTCTGCCGCACGTTCGAATAGCTTCGGTGTCAACTTATTATCGACTAACGGTAAGCCATGAATTAACGATTCCGCACTATGCGGTTTATTTAGCAGTTTGCTGAGTAATGTGAGGCAATTAAGTAAGGGGTCATCCAATGTCTGCTGACCGTCATCAGCTTGCCACTGTTTAGTTTCATCTATTGGTAAAGGTTGTTCAGACATATTTACATTGGTATCCTTGGCAACGAAATTTCACATATGGCTAAAATTTAAGCGTGAACCTTATCATAGAATACAAAATTTATGTCATCATAATAAGCAAGTTGATAAATATA
>JBLIKM010000048.1:0-9480 GCA_047636295.1 Methylophagaceae bacterium | reverse complement strand
AAGCAGACACCATAATCACCATGCCCAAGGTAGAGAATATTGCCAGCACATAATATTCGCCTTTAAATAGGCCGCGTGCTTTTAGATAGCTGCTGGAATAGAGTAGCACCACGATGTTAAGGCCACAGATAGCTAGTTTTAAAATATCACTAAAGGCGTCTTTTATGTACGTGCCATCAAAGGTGAGTCCCGTTGTTTTACCTATAGCTTGATATATCAATATCATTGTTACGGCTAAGGTCAGTTGACTCAGCACATAAGCGGGACCCGCTGCTGTTTTACCTAAAAAGGCGACTACTAATAATATTACACACGCCATTGCCAGCATAAACATTTCTGGTAGCGCAAAAGCCATATTTGTCACTTCAAACATCATGTCTGTTGCCACCTTTAGATCTTAGACTGTGAAACTTGGGTTAATAAGTGTTCGACCGAAGCATGCATCACTTCAGTCAACGGTGCTGGCCATAAGCCTATCGCTAAAATAATGATGGCTAATGATGCCAACATCCAAAACTCACGACGATTTATATCTTCTAATTGAGCGACATTATCGTTAGCCACTTCTCCGAATATGACACGTTTGACCATCCATAAGGAATAAGCCGCACCTAAAATCAAGGTTGTTGCGGCTAAAAATGCAAACCAGAAGTTAGCCTGAAAAGCCGCTAAAATTACCATAAATTCACCGACAAACCCTGATGTGCCAGGTAATCCGGCATTTGCCATTGCAAAAAATACGGCAAAACCAGCAAAGGTCGGCATCGTATTCGCAACACCGCCATAGGCACTAATTTCACGCGTATGCATACGGTCATACAATATACCGACACAAAGGAACATCGCAGCAGCAATAAAGCCATGAGAAATCATTTGCACCATAGCCCCTTCTACCGCTAAGACAGCTCCGCTGCCGGTAGATGAGTTGGCAAAAATCCTAAAAACAATAAACAAACCTAAGGTTACAAAACCCATGTGAGCAATACTGGAGTAGGCAATCAACTTTTTCATATCAGTTTGCACTAAGGCTACAAAACCTATGTAGACCACCGCAGTTAGTGACAAACCGATTACTAACCAATCAAGTGCCAAACTAGCATCAGGTGTAATGGGTAAGGCAAAACGTATCAAACCATAACCACCAATTTTCAAGGTGATAGCCGCTAAAATTACCGAACCGCCAGTTGGCGCTTCAACGTGCGCATCAGGTAACCAGGTATGCACCGGCCACATCGGCACTTTAACCGCAAAAGCGATCAAAAATGCTAAAAACAGCCAGAATTGTTCTTCCATGGATAAAGCAACGTCATGGAAATCTAGAATCTCAAAACTGCCTGCTACATGATGTAAATACAATAACGCTAATAGTAAGAACACCGAGCCAAACAAGGTATAGAGAAAGAACTTAATCGTGGCATAAACACGGTTAGGGCCACCCCAAATACCGATGACTAAAAACAGCGGAATCAACATTGCTTCAAAAAACACATAAAACAAAATGGCATCTAATGCAGCAAACACAGCAATCATTAAACCAGACATAATTAAGAATGCCGCCATATATTGACTTACACGTTGCTCAATGACTTGCCAACCTGCAACTACAACAATCACGGTAGAGAACGCAGTTAAAATAATCAATGGCATCGAAAAGCCATCAATACCTAAATGATAATTAATATTGAATGTGGCAATCCATGAAGCCTGTTCAACAAATTGCATCTGATACATTGTGCTATCAAAACCGATATATAGACCAATAGATGAGACTAAGGTAAGTAACGACACCAACAATGATAAAGGACGTGCCCAAGGGTTATTATCACCATTAACCAGCACCGCTATGCCACCGATGATCGGTAGCCATATAATGAGACTTAATAAAGGAAAATTAGTAATCATATTCAATTTCTTAGGCCACAAAAAAGGTGAGCAATAAGTACAGACCTATAATCATTGCAAAGGCGTAGTGATACAAATAACCTGATTGAACATGACGTACAATCTTGGAGGTAAAGCCAATGGTTTTAGCGGCACCATTTACGATTAAGCCATCAATTAAAAGCCGATCGCCTATTTGCCACAACATATTACCCAGCGCTCTTGCACCCCCAGCAAACACCGTTTGATTAAAACGATCAAAACCGTACTTATTATCGAGGATGCGATACAAGAAATTGAATCGCTGTTGTAATTTAACAGGCAGTTCAGGCCGCATTATGTACAAAAAATAAGCTGTTGCAACACCGGCCATTGCCAGCCAAAAAGGTAAAGCCATCAAGCCATGCAACATAAAATCAATTACACCATAGAAACTTTCCCCATGTTCGGCCAATACATCATGATCAGCATGTACCACAATCGCATTACCAAAGAAGTCGCCAAACACCATTGTACCGATCAAATAACCTGATATTACCGACGGAATAGCCAATAAAATCAATGGCACCGTCACCACAGCAGGTGATTCATGCGGGACATGATGACCATCAACTTCAAAACGTTCTTTACCGTGAAATACTAAGAAAAATAATCGGAAGCTATATAGCGCGGTGACAAATACCCCCACCACCACAGCAAAATAGGCAAAACCGCTGCCAGCAATTTCGGAAGCATGCACCGCTTCAATGATCGAATCTTTAGAAAAGAAGCCCGAGAAACCTGGAAAACCAATCAATGCCAATGAGCCTACTAAGCCAGTCCAATAAGTGATCGGCATATATTTTTTCAAGCCGCCCATTTTACGAATATCTTGTTCGTGATGCATCGCCATAATGACTGACCCTGCACCTAAAAATAACAAGGCTTTAAAAAAGGCATGCGTCATTAAGTGAAATACACCTGACGCGTAAGCTGATGCCCCTAAGGCAACGGTCATATAGCCCAATTGAGATAAGGTTGAATAGGCAATAACACGTTTAATGTCATTTTGAATCAGCCCCAAGAAGCCCATAAATAAAGCCGTAATAGCACCTATCACCAATACAAAAGACAACGCTGTTTCAGAGAATTCAAACAGCGGCGACATGCGAGTTACCATAAAGATACCTGCGGTTACCATCGTTGCCGCATGAATCAATGCTGAAATAGGGGTTGGGCCTTCCATCGAATCAGGCAGCCAGACATGTAAAGGTACTTGAGCTGATTTACCCATTGCACCGATAAATAGCAAAATACAAATAAGTGACATGACTGACCAATCATGGCTAGCAAAAATAGCGATGTTTTTTTCTGAAATGGACGGTGCTTGAGCAAAGACCTCTACATAATCCAAACTACCGGCATACATTAATACACCTGCAATCCCTAGCAAAAAGCCAAAATCACCGACACGGTTTACTAAAAACGCTTTTAAGTTAGCAACGATCGCCGTTGGTTTTTTATACCAAAAACCTATTAGTAGATAGGACACCAAACCAACCGCTTCCCAACCAAAGAACAGTTGCATGAAGTTATTAGCCATCACCAGCATTAACATGGAGAAGGTAAATAAAGAAATATAACTAAAAAAACGGGCATAACCGTCATCGTCATGCATATAGCCTATGGTATAGATATGCACCATCAACGAAACAAAGGTCACTACCACCATCATCATCGCAGTCAAAGCATCTACCATAAAGCCAACTTCCAGACTCAAGGAACCCGCCTGTAGCCATTGATAAACTTGCTGATTATACGTTTCACCATCGATGGCAACTAACTTAAGCACCCATACTGATAAGACAAAGGCAATGCCGACGCCATAAACTGCTGCACGATGCGACCAAACGCGCCCTACTTTGTTACCAAATAAACCTGCGATAATACTGCCAAATAATGGCGCAAGGACAATGCTGAGTAGTAAGGTTTGATTCATTCTTTATCCTTTCAGCTTATCTAATTCAGCGACATTAATGGTATGTAGATTTCGGAATAACACCACCAATATAGCTAAGCCAATAGCGGCTTCTGCAGCCGCCACCGTCAAGATAAAGAATACAAATATTTGCCCTGCAATATCACCAGCAAAATGAGCAAAGGCAATGAAATTAAGATTAACGGCTAATAACATTAACTCAATACACATCAATAAGATGATGACATTTTTACGGTTAATGAATATACCCGCGACTGACAAACTGAACAGCAATGCACCCAAAATCAAGAAATCTGATAATGCAATCATGATTCGAGCTCCTGAGACTTTTCATCTTGAGGCTTTTTAACTGCATCCATCTTAATCAGTCGCACTCGATCTTCACGACGCACTTTGACTTGTTGCGATATGTCTTGCGATTTACTCTTCTTATCACGCAAAGTCAAGGTGATAGCCGCCACAATCGCAACCGTTAAGATCACTGAAGCAATTTCAAAGGGATAGACATATACGGTATAAAGCAATAATCCTATTTCTTTGGTATTACTATAGCCTTCTGGATGTGGTACTGGCGCAGGTACAATATCTAATCCAAAATGGGCAGCGCCTAAAACAGCGACCATCTCAATGGTAATTAAAGCAGCGACAACAACACCCAATGGTAAATACCTAGTAAATCCTTCTTGTAACGGCGCTAAATCTATATCTAACATCATGACTACGAACAAAAATAACACCATAACGGCGCCTACATAAACCAAAACAAGCGTCAAGGCTAAAAATTCAGCTTCTAACAATAGCCAAATACCGGCGCTGGTAAAAAAAGCTAAGATCAGAAATAAGGCTGCGCGTACTGGATTTCGCACTGTGATCACCATCGTAGCGGCCACTAATAAAATAGAGGCAAAGCCATAAAATATGAATTGTTCCATTATCGGTACTCCGCATCGGCAGCACGATCCGCTGCTATTTGGTCTTCATTTTCATCACCTATGGCCATCAACATATCCTTGGTCATAATATTTTCACCGCGATTCTCAAAATGATAATCAAATATGCGCGTTTCCACGATAGAATCTACCGGGCAAGATTCTTCACAAAAGCCACAGTAAATACACTTAAATAAATCAATTTCATACTTGGTCGTACGGCGCGTACCATCGTCACGTGGCTCTGTTTCTATTGTAATGGCTAAAGCAGGACACACTGCTTCACATAGCTTGCAGCCAATACAGCGTTCTTCACCATTCGGATAACGACGCAAAGCATGCAGCCCTCTAAACCGAGGAGATTGCGGTGTATTTTCTTCGGGATATTGCACCGTTATTTTTTTTGCAAACAGATATTTTCCTGTCAGCTTCAAACCTAATAACAATTCCCACAGCAAAAAGCTTTTAAAGAAATGACGAATAGAAGACATCATAGGACGACCTCGGTAAACCATGGGCCGATATCAAATACCTGTGCAGTAGCGACCACTATTAGCCAGAATAAGGTGACGGGGATAAAGATCTTCCATCCTAAACGCATGATTTGATCATAGCGATAGCGAGGAAATGTTGCTCTAAACCACAAATATAAAAACAAGAAAATACAGGTTTTCATCAATAACCAAACGAGACCCGGCACCCATGAAAACAAGGCTTCAAGACCTGGAATACCTTGAAATGGTGATAACCAACCACCCATAAATAATACTGCCGCCAGCATTGAAATCAAAATCATATCGGCATATTCAGCCAGAAAAAACACCGCAAATGCCATGCCCGAATACTCGACATGGAAACCGGCCACAATCTCTGATTCACCTTCAGACACGTCAAATGGCGCTCGATTCGTTTCTGCCACACCTGAAATAAAGTAGACTACAAAAAGCGGAAACAATGGCAACCAGTACCAATGTAAAATTCCGCCCTGTTGCGCCAACACAATCTCGCCTAAATTCAAACTTCCAGCCGCCACAAGCACACCTACTAATGCAAAACCCATCGCAATTTCGTAAGAGACTACTTGCGCTGCTGAGCGTAAAGCACCTAAAAAAGCATAGCGAGAATTAGAAGCCCAACCAGCAATTACAATGCCATAAACACCCATTGATGTAATGGCTAAAATGTACAACAATCCCGCATCAATATTAGCCAAAGTCATCGTGGCATCAAAGGGCATAACGGCCCAAGCCGCTAAGGCAGGGCCGATCGCTAATACAGGAGCAATCAAGAATAAGTACAAGTTTGATTTGGCGGGAAAGATCACCTCTTTTAACGCTAGTTTCAGCCCATCAGCAATCGGCTGTAATAATCCCCAAGGGCCAACACGGTTAGGACCAATACGCACTTGGATATATCCGATGACTTTACGTTCAGCCAAGGTTAGATAAGCCACACCCAACATCAAAGGCACGATAATAGCGACGATTTTAAGCACGGTGAATAACAAGGTATTATTCACAACCCAGTCAATCATGATGATGCTCCTTGTTCAACAAGCGTTACCTGCACATCAGCAAAGTTGGCACCCAGTATCGACGTTTCTGCAATACCTGCTGCTAGATAGATACAGCTATCCGCAATGGCATCATCAATTTCAAATGCCATATACAGCTGTTTGTCATCCTGAGTCACCTTAATCATGTTGGCGTTGCTAAGCCCATATTTTTGAGCTTCTTTATTATTCATTCGTGCCACTGAGGCGCGTTGATTTTCAGGCGTTTGTTGTAAGGGGCTGCTTCGTCTAACCACAGCATCCGTCTGATACATTGGCACTTCAGAAATAGCCATTAATGTAGTTGTAACGCTTAAATCACCTGGAATATAAGATGATTTATTAACAGATGATTGCACATTGAACTGATCTTTTACCTCGTCTCGAACATCTTGTGACGAGACGTAATCAAAGTTTTCAATATTAGCCAAATTGCCTAATACGCGTAATATTTTCCAAGCTGGTCGACTGTCACCTTTAGCTGTTACAGCACCGGTAAAACTCTGCCACTGGCCATCAATACCAACAAACGTGCCCGATGTTTCAGCAAAACTAGCCATCGGTAAAATCACATCAGCATACTCTAATATGGCATCAGTGACATAGCTGGTGATTGAAACAACTAGGCTTGCATGTTGCAGGGCATTCAGTGCGGCGCTTGGATTAGCACAATCTAACTCGGGTTCAATACCAAACAGTAAATAAGCACGTAATTTTTGCTGCCAAATCTGCTCGCTATCAAGTCCCGCTGCTGCCATCTCATTTGTGTTGACGTTATCTTGTGATAGCGCGCCAGCAAGAGCGATGCCAGTGGAGTTTGCCGCCGGTAATACAATAAGTTGGCTAGTGCTTAATCGGGCAATCAATGCCGTTAATGCCGTTAATTTCGAGGCCTCTGAGTGATTATTGGCTAAAGCACCCACAAATAATGTTGCTTGCCTAGCATTAGACAAACGCATGGCAATTGTTTGATCTGCGGCTTTTGGAGTCACATCGGCCAATAGCTCAATCCAGCCTTTATCTTCATTGTCTCCTAGTGCAAGCAATGCTTTTGCAATACCCGATAGGCAGCTCAACATGTCTTTGATGTTGACCGTCATATGAGTGCTAACAGGCATTAATAGATCGGATTTAAAAAAGTTAATATCGGTGACCGTAGTTCCACCCATCGTAGCTGCTTGTCTAATTCGGTGGGCAATAATAGGCTGTTCGGCACGAATATTACAGCCGACTAAAACAATATCATCGCTCTGTTCAATATCAGCTAAAGACCAATCGTGGTTATTGTAATCGGCGTCATTCGCTGTGAAATCTTGTTGCCTTAAACGGTGCTCAACATTATTAGAGCCTAGACCATGAAGTAATTTCTGAAATAAATAAGCTTCTTCCAATGTCGCAGTCGGTGACAGCAAGCCTGCAATTTGATCCGCACCATGTTTAGTTTTTAAAGCTTTGAGACTATCCGCAGCCATAGCAAGTGCAGTTTGCCAGTCGGTATTTTGCCATTCGCCATTTTGTTTAATCATTGGCACCGTGGCACGTTGTTCATGGTTGATGCCTAAATAACTAAAACGGTCACGGTCTGATAGCCACGTTTCATTTAGGCTTTCACACTCTCTAGGCACCACTCGCATAACATCTTTACCGCGAGTATGAAATTCAATATTAGAGCCTACAGCATCATGTGGCGCAATGGATGGATGAGCAACTAGCTCCCATGCTCGAGCACGATAACGATAGGGTTTTGAGGTTAATGCACCTACGGGACATAGGTCAATAATATTGCCTGATAATTCTGAAATAAGACTACTTTCAACATAGGTACCGATCTCCATATGTTCGCCCCGACCTGTTGCGCCTAATTCTTTTATACCGGCAATCTCTTCACCGAAACGAACGCAACGCGTGCAATGAATGCAACGTGTCAGATCTGTTGTGATCAAAGGGCCAATATTTTTATCTTTAACAACGCGTTTTCCTTCACTGAATCGACCTAGGCCTGATCCATAGCCCATCGATAGATCTTGTAATTCGCATTCGCCACCCTGATCGCAAATGGGGCAATCCAAAGGGTGATTAATTAGTAAAAATTCCATCACACTACGTTGCGCGCCTATGGCAGTTTTTGAATGAGTAAATACTTTCATGCCCTCTGTCACCGGCGTCGCACAAGCAGGTAGGGCTTTACGTGATTTATCCACCTCAATTAAACACATCCGACAGTTGGCCGCTATTGACAGTTTTTTATGGTAGCAAAAACGAGGAATGTCGATACCTGCCTCATCAGCAACCTGAATAATCATTTTCGTCGAATCCACTTTTAGTGGAATACCGTCAATTTCGATATTAACCATCTATTTACTCTCTACCTGACAACATTTGTGATCAATGTGATGTTGAAACTCGTCCCGAAAATGTTTGATAAAACTAATGACAGGGGCTGCCGCAGAATCACCTAAAGCACAAATAGTATTACCATTAATATTTTTTGCCACTTCAACCAAGCGATCTAGATCTTGCTGCGTGCCTTCACCGTGTTCGATACGTTTTACCACCCGATACAACCAGCCAGTACCTTCACGACAAGGGGTACATTGACCACAAGACTCTTCATAATAAAACTCGGCAATGCGTTCTAATGCTTTCACCATGCAGGTGGTTTCGTCCATTATGATCACTGAGCCTGCACCTAACATCGAACCACCACGGCTAATTCCGTCGTAGCTCATTGCAAGATCCATCATTGTATCGCCTGGTACAAC
Source organism: Methylophagaceae bacterium (assembly GCA_047636295.1). Classification (GTDB taxonomy): domain Bacteria; phylum Pseudomonadota; class Gammaproteobacteria; order Nitrosococcales; family Methylophagaceae. The sequence continues at coordinate 378 of JBLIKM010000048.1, read as the reverse complement.
AGGCGTTGAGCTGCCACCAGGGATAACCGCTTTTATTTTATTTCCATTTCGCATACCACCCGCTAATGCTAATAATTCAGAAAACGGTGTGCCCAATGGCACCTCATAATTCCCCGGCTTATTGATATGGCCAGACACACTGAAAATCTTGCTGCCGCCGTTATTAGGCGTACCTAATTCATGAAACCAATCGCCACCATGTTGCAAGATAACGGGGACCGACGCTAATGTTTCCGTGTTATTTACAGTAGTCGGCCGACCATACAGCCCATAACCTGCTGGGAATGGCGGTTTATAACGTGGCAGACCTTTTTTACCTTCTAGCGATTCCAATAAAGCCGTTTCTTCGCCACAGATATACGCGCCAGCGCCTGGCTG
>JBLIKM010000047.1:0-9485 GCA_047636295.1 Methylophagaceae bacterium | reverse complement strand
GCCTCAAATAATTTAATTAACTTATCCAGGCTTACTAGCACACATCATGCCGGACGCAGTATCAACTTGATAACTATAGATATCATATGAAAACAGCATTCAATATTAAGAGAAATAACGAGCAAGCGCACCGCTATGGTGCGATAAAAAATCAGCTTTGGTGCATGCCTTATATAGTAATTATCGGTGTCTAAGATTAAGCAATCATGACTCAATTATTCACATTGTTTTTATCTACTCAAAACGTATTATTTATCAAGTCAGGGTCATGGACCGTTATAAACAGTGGTCAGTGATTGCTCAACGAAAAATCTAGACTATGCTTCAAGTAAATTATCGACCAGTAGTTGTACTGATCGTTGTTGTCTGAAATCATTCACTGCTAGGCGATATCGAATAAGCGCCTTACCACCTTTTGTTAACCATGTCGGTTGTAACTGACGAAAGGCCATTGCGGTGACCAGTTGTCCATTACCGGCATCTACGGTTAACCGTAGATGATCTTGTTGTTGGCCAACAGCCCTTATCTCGGTTACAGTGAATATGCCATGAAACTGTGGTTCGGCAAAGCACTGACCCCATGGCGCGACGGTCGGCAAGAACTCAGCAAGTTGCAATGAAATATCGTCGGCAGGCAGTTCGCCATCTGATAATAATTCGGCATGCAATACAGTAGGATCTATTGTTTGTTGTAATACCGATAAAAATAATTGTTCAAATTTTGGCAAATCTTGCATCGCAAGCGTTAAACCTGCTGCCATCGCATGGCCACCAAAACGCGTTAACATGCCTGCTGGTGCCTGATTGGCAACCATTACCAACACATCACGAATGTGCACACCAGGAATTGACCGTGCTGAACCTTTCACTTCCCCCTCATTACCTGGCGCAAACGCAATAACAGGCCGATGTTGGCGTTCTTTTATCCGAGAAGCCAATAAACCAATAACGCCTTGATGCCACTGCTCATCATATAAACAATAACCCAATGGCGGTTCACTCTGGTCAAACGACATACTGTTTAACATCGTCAGCGCATCAGCTTGCATATCTTGTTCTACAACGCGTCGTTGTATATTGATGTCATCCAATACATGCGCTGCAGCTAATGCCTCTACGGGATTGTTCATTAATAATGTTTCAATGCCCATGCCCATATCTTCTAATCGCCCTGCCGCATTTAAGCGAGGTGCAATTGAAAACCCCATATCTTGTGACGCTAGCGTACGCAGATCACGGCCAGCCACTTCAATCAAGGCATTAATACCAGCACATGCTCGACCCGCCCGAATTCTTGCCAAGCCCAGATTAACTAAGGTTCTATTTAGTTTATCTAAGGGCACAACATCAGCCACCGTGCCAAGAGCAACTAAGTCTAATAAACTGTTTAACTTAGGTTCTTCGATATGTTGTTGCTCAAACCAACTTTGTGCACGTAAATGCTGACGCAAACCAAGTAACAAATAAAAACAGACACCCACTCCAGCCATGTTTTTACTCGGAAATTCATCACCCTGTTGATTCGGGTTAATAATCGCATCAGCCTTGGGCAAGGTTTCGCCTGGCAGATGATGATCTGTTATTAACACCTTCATTGCTCGGGCATGTGCTGCTTCGACCCCGGCAATACTAGCGATGCCATTATCAACTGTCACTAATAAATCTGGCTGGTTTTTCTCGGGTACTTCCGCCAGCAATTCTGGCGTCAAACCATAACCATGAACAAAACGATTAGGCACAATATAGTCCAGATGTTTAGCACCCATGGCTTGTAAGCCTCGGATCGCTACTGCGCAACTGGTCGCACCATCAGTATCAAAATCGGCAACGATCATAATGCGTTGTTGTGCCATGACGGCGTTAGCCAACAATCGAACCGCTGCTTCCATGCCTAACATTAATGAGGGTTTAGGCAGCTCACTGAGTGAATAACTTAAGTCTGCTTCAGCGTGAATACCTCGCGCAGCCATCACGCGCCGTATACTATCTGGCCATGTTTTGGGTAAGTTTTGCCAACCTGTAGCCTCACGTTGTACTATTTTTTCATTCATGATTTCCAGAATTTCCAAGCGTCGAAGGGGGTTAAAGAGTACTGGCCATGTTCAGGAATTTGCAGGGTAATTTTTGATATTTTTGTTTTTGTTAGCTGCTGCCAAAGTGCTTGCAGGCTATTGTCATCAAATTGCTGTAACTGCTGTTGCCAGTCTGCTTCAAGATCAAGTTCGTCTAACACCCACAAATATTTTCCCTTGTTTGCTGTTCTAAATGAACTGCCCGACCAAGCGATGGTTTCATTCAACTTCACATCCGATTGCTGCGCTAATTGCTTAAGAAGTCGGTCATTACCGTGCACTTCTGTCCAAGCATTTTGTTTGGCGATATAACTACCTGCCCCCCAGAACCACACACTATTTATCGGTAACTTACCTGCCGCAATTCGTTGTTGATTAATATCCGCATCAAAGAGTTGCATTTGAATTTCATTCCACAAGCGTATCCACTTTCTCTGATCGGCGCCTTGTGGTAAATGAGTGTCTACACCCTTGCCGCTGATTTCAGCTAAAGCACTAAAGGTCAAATTGGGTCTGTCTGCTAATGTTAATAACCAACTGTCTGCATGCAGCGGAAGCAATTGGCCATTAAATTCTTCCAATAGCGGTTGAATTTCAGCTATCAACGCAGTGCTCTCTTCTACTGTGATGTCTAAATGCTCTGCAAATAGCAGTAGGCGGTCACGATCAGGATGTAAATAACAAGGGTCGGCTTTTATGGCCACCTGTGCGAAATTATTTAAACTGACCACAGGTAAATCGGTATCAGTGAGCGGTGTTTGGCTAAAGTGATTAAATAATAACCGTGCCAGACCTGCTGAGCCAGCTTCAAACTGCGACTTTTTAATTATTTTGGCTAAAATCGGCGGAATGCTACCCGCATTAATCTGTTGTCCGACTATTCTTGCCAGTCCTGGCAAAATAATGGTTAACTCACGTTTAGCCACTCCGTTACTTAAGTACTTGGCGCACAAAAGGTATCGTTAACCGTCGTTTTGCAGCCATAGACGCTTTATCAAGATCACGTAATAAATCCATTAATACATGTATATCTCGGCTGTGATGGCGTAATAAATATTGTGCCACTTCGTTGGGTAAATCCAGACCACGTACTTTTGCTTGGACAATTAAGGCTTGTTGTTTGGCTTCATTATCTAAAATTTCTAATTGATAAATTAAGCCCGTTGCCAAACGCGAGCGTAGATCAGCAAGCTGAATTTTTATGGTCGCAGGATTATGGCTAGAAGCGATTAGTAATTTACAACCAGTCAGTTGTAATCGATTAAAACAATGAAAGATGGCTTCTTCCCATTCCACTATTCCAACAATAGCTTCCAACTCATCTAGACACAATAAATCCAGTTGTTCTAATGATTGCAATACTTCCGGCGAGCTCGATACCACTAACTCAGCTAAGGGCAAATATACGATGCGTTTACCCGATTTCCGTGTCTGAATCTGATCTATTATCGCCATTAACAAATGCGATTTACCTGACGCTTTATCCCCCCATAAATACAGAAAATCGAGTGTCGTCAGTTCACAAAAGGCCAGTAATGCCTGCTTGATTTCTGCTTGGCTAAAATAAAAGTTATCAAGTCGATACACTTCTTGTGGGTTCAAACGCAAGGGTAATTGCGTGGCTGGTTTTTGCATTATAAGGTCTTATGAATAAATCTGACTAGTGAGATAACGTCGATGTGCATAGCGTAAAAGCACCATAATAACAGCTGCTGCTGGCAACGCTAACAATACACCGATAAAACCAAACAATTGACCGCCAGCTAATACCGAAAAAATGACGGCAACAGGATGTAGACCAATACGTTCACCGACAAACCGAGGTGTCAGCACCACACCTTCCACCACTTGCGCCACACCAAACACCAGTACCACCATCACAATAGGTAACCACTCGTGAAATTGGAAAAAAGCAGCAAGACCCGCTAAACCTATACCAACAATCAAACCTAAGTACGGCACAAAGCTCACCACGCCAGCAACAATACCGATGAGCAAAGATAGTTCTAAACCTATCATTGCCAAACCGATGGTATAGATAGTCGATAAAGCAAACATGACCATCAACTGACCTCGGATAAAGGCCGCTAACATATCATCACATTCTAGGGTGAGTTCAATAAATTTTTCAGCGTGACGACGTGGTAATAATTCTCTAAAGCGTGCGACGATCAAATCCCAATCACGTAATAAATAGAAGGTAACAACTGGCACTAACACTAGATTAGCTAGCCATTGCAACATAGCAACACCGGAGCCCTTAATATAGCTAAAGATACCACCAGCAACCTGCCCTACTTCAGTCCAGTATTTAGTTAATGCCTCTTTATGTTTATTAATAACAAACGACCCTACCGGTAAACCTATTGAATTCAACCACGGCACTACTGTTGATTGAAACACTGACAAATAATCTGGCAAACGTTTAAATAAGGCACCAATTTGAGCCGATAAAAGCGGTAATATAACCAGTAATAATAATAAGGCCGCTAGGAATAATACAGCAAAGACGATCGATACCGACAGGGTGCGTGATAATTTTTTGGCTTCCAGCTTATCAACGATAGGATCGGCTAAATAGGCCAGCAAAGCTGACAAGAAAAAGGGAATCAATACCGGGCTAAGTTGATAAAATAACCAGCCAGCAACGATGGTAGCAATCATAAGTAATAATTTATTATTGTCGGTCATTATCATTCCTAGTTGTCTTCCATGCACGAAGTCCCCAAACAAGGAGATATTCGCTACCACTATTTACGATACTGGCTACCACCAGCCAAGTCATTATCGTTATCCAATGCTGAGCATCAAATAGCCAATGCTGTTGAAATATAACCAGCAATACTAAGGCTATTTGCAAGGCTGTATTGATCTTACTGCTCCATACCGGCAGAAGTTCAAATTTTCCCACTATAAAGTGATAAGCCAATGCACCTGCAACAATCAATACATCACGTCCTAGCACCATCCATAACAGCCAATAAGGTAACAAGCCTATCCATGTTAAGGAGGCAAAACTAGCCACTAATAATAGTTTATCAGCCAAAGGATCGAGTATTGATCCTAAACGCGATTGCCAATGATAATGTTTAGCTAGAAAACCATCTAATGCATCCGAAAATCCAGCCACAGCGAATAGCACTAAGGCGGTATAAAAATCAGCCGACATCAAAGCCCAAACAACGGGAATGACCAGAATAATTCTTAATAAAGATATCAAATTAGGGATCTGTGTCCGGTTCAAGGTAATAACCGGTAACGCATCACATCAGAAGCAACGTCACCACTCTCTTGTTGTATAACGCGTTCGATAGCTAATGTGCGCATAAAGACGGATTTATCACCCCTTATTTGTATTGTAACGGCGAGTTTATCATCTTCTAACGCCACCATCTGTAGATCAGATACATATTGTAAATTAGATAAATAGGCCATCGTCCGTGAATAATCAGCATAATCTCTCACACTATTAATCTCTAACATTGATATCTGCTGATCTTGACTGGTAACAACTTGGGTAAGATCTCGGGCCAAACTATCGGTGAATTCGTCTATTCCTGCTTGTAGGGTCGACGTTATCTTACCGTTTGACTGCCATTGTTCGATAGTGCCATTAATTATTGACTGCCAGTCTATTTTCACCACATCATTAGCTAAGACAGTCACCCGTGCCAATAAAATAATCTTGGCGCCATAACGCTGCGAGGCTTGTTCAATAGGCGTAGGAATACCCGCCCAAAGATCAGCAATACTTAGTTGATTTTGATCTTGTAAATCCATGATTGGCAATAAGATAGGCAGTCCACGCTCAGCTGCTGCCTGCTCTAATGTTTTGGTATATAAAGTGTCGTCATCATCCGCAGCTAAAATTCGCGGTGTTTGCCCGTTGTCAATTGTCAGCCAGACAATTACATCGGGTCGCGATTTAGACCATATAGGTAAACCACTATTGGCCAGTGCTTGATTAACAGCCGACTCATTAAATGTCAGGACTAAAGCGAGCTGATCAGGCTGCGTTAAATCATCAGTTATTTCAGTCAAGCGCGTATATTGAGATTGCTGAATAAGTGAGCCTACTCCAGACAATATAGGCGTCAAATCAGCCGCATCTAAGACCGAGCGGTCGCCGACAACTTTAAGTAAAACCTGATGTAATATATCAGGTGAAACACGTTGCCGCTCCAGTTCGCCTTGATTAGCGACGGCTAGCTGTGATTGATAGATATCTGCAAGCTCAGTGGCAAAACTGCTAGTTGCAAACAATGATAGTACAATTAAAATAATTTTATGCATTATGGTATTCTATCACGCTGTTTTTACTGGCGTGAATGCCGTTTTATTTATTTAAAGCTTTGCTCGAAAGATCAGCGCAAGAAATGCTTCGAGCAATGTTATCCAAATCTCAGGAACTGACATATGACAAACAAGGCCGACACCCAGAGTTCAGCCACTTCTTCACTGAGCTATCGCGATGCAGGCGTCGATATCGAAGCTGGAAACGCCTTGGTCGATCGCATCAAACCCCATGCTATCAGAACGCGCCGCCCCGGCGTAATGTCTGGTCTAGGAGGTTTTGGCAGTATGTTTGAATTGCCGCTTGATCGCTATAACCACCCCGTTCTGGTTTCCGGAACTGATGGGGTTGGCACCAAACTTCGCCTTGCTATCGAATCCGGCATTCACAGTACCATCGGTATCGATCTGGTTGCCATGTGTGCCAATGACATTATTGTTTTGGGTGCAGAACCGTTATTTTTCCTAGATTATTATGCAACGAGTAAACTCGATATTGATGTCGCTGAATCAGTCGTTTCAGGCATTGCAGATGGCTGTATTTTAGCGGGTGCCGCATTAGTAGGTGGTGAAACAGCAGAAATGCCAAGTATGTACGAAGATGGTGATTATGATCTAGCGGGGTTTTGCGTCGGTATTGTTGAAAAAGACAAAGCCATTGATGGTAGCCAAGTTGCTGTCGGTGACGCCATTATCGGCATCGCTTCTTCAGGCCCACACTCAAATGGCTATTCACTTATTCGTAAAATTCTTGAACGCAGTCAAGATGAATTATCCACACCATTTGCCGATAGCACCTTAGGTGAACACCTAATGGCACCCACACGAATTTACGTTAAGTCTCTACTACAACTAAATGAAAAAATTAATATTCATGCCCTATCACATATTACAGGTGGTGGTTTATTAGAAAATATTCCACGTGTACTTCCAGATAATGTCTGCGCAGTAATTGATACTTCTAGCTGGCAACGGCCTGCTGTGTTTGATTGGTTACAAGACCAAGGTAATGTTATCGACGAAGAAATGTATCGCACTTTTAATAATGGTATCGGCATGGTGGTCTGTGTGGCTCAAGATGATGTTGAACATACCTTGTCACTGTTAGCAGAATACGGTGAAACAGCGTACCAAATTGGGCATATTGAACAATCTGACCAAACGGTTCCTCATGTCCTCATTAACAAATGATAATGAATATAACTTCAACTATCACCGATAAAACACCGCGTGTTGTCATCTTGATTTCAGGCCGTGGCAGTAATATGATCTCGATCGTAAATGCGGTAACTGATGGTTCATTGCCTATTAAAATTGCCGCCGTCATTAGCAATCGGCCTGATGCGGCGGGTATTGAGTTTGCTCAACAAGCGGGAATTGATACTGCAATAATTGATCATAAAGCCTTTGCATCACGTGAAGACTTTGACCAAGCAATGGCGAATAAAATTGATACATACTCACCAGACTTGGTTGTTTTGGCTGGCTTTATGCGAATTTTAACGCCTGAATTTGTCGAACACTACGCTAATAAACTGATTAATATTCACCCTGCTTTATTACCAAAATTCAAAGGCATGGATACCCATCAACGTGCCATTGATGCGGGTGAAACAGAGCATGGTGCTAGTGTTCATTTTGTCACCGCTGAACTGGATGCTGGCCCTGTTATTTTACAAGCAAAAGTACCTATTTTAAGCACGGACACTGCGGAAACATTAGCTGCTAGAGTCCTTAAACAAGAACATAAGCTTTATCCTGAAGCGATTATTAAACTGGTGACTACGCCGTAAAATGTTACGAAAAGTAATTACATTTATTATATTAATGCCGTTATCCATCGCGGCACAGCAACTCCCCGACTTTTCAGCTAATTATCTGGTTAAATTAAACGGTTTTCAAGCAGGTGAATTAGAACAACAGCTATCTAGCACTATCAATGGCTCACGCCAGTTTAGTTCAGCAACACAAGCACAAGGTATATTCGCTTTTTTCAAACCTGATTTGGTTGAAGAAACCAGCACATGGTTGATGGTTAATAACAAGATTCAGCCACAACATTACCTCTATCAACGCAGTGGTGGAAAAAAAGACAAATATCTCAAGCTCGATTTCGATTGGACAGCACAACAACTATATATTGACGATAAAAATCATCCTTGGCAGCTCGACCTAGAACCCGATACTTTAGACAAGTTGGTGTATCAACTGGCCTTGATGACGGATCTAAGTAAAGGTAAAAATCAATATAATTATCGTATTGCTGATGGCGGAAAAATAAAAACTTACACTATTGATGTCATAGATGAAGAAATGGTCAGTACACCACTTGGAAAAATAAAAACGATAAAACTGAAACGGCTACGAGATGAAACTAGCAAACGACAAACAGTATTATGGTGCGCTCCAGAACTTAATTATTTACCTGTTAAATTAGAACATACTGAAAAAGATGGCACTGTCTTTACTGCTAGTCTTCGTCAATTAAAGGGTATTTCTACCGTTAATATTTTTACCCCAATCAGCGAAGTAAAATCGGGTTTCATGCCCAAATAACATTAGCTAAAGGCTTGTCATGACTAAAAAAAAATTCACCATTCTTGAAGAAAAAACCCATTATCAAGGCTTTTTCAGTTTGAAGAGTTTCACCCTTAAACACACTTTATACAAAGGCGGCTGGAGCCCAGTGATTACCCGTGAGTTATTTCAACGAGGTAATTGTGTTGCGGTATTACTTTATGACCCATTACGTGATGAAGTGGTTATCATTGAGCAATTTCGAATTGGTGCGATGCAATTCCCCGAACAAGCATGGTTATTAGAAATTGTAGCGGGTGCAATTGAACCGGGCGAAACAGCTGAAGAAGTGGCCTACCGAGAATCAATCGAAGAGGCAGGCTGTGAAATTCAACAATTGATCAAAATAAATGAGTTTTTTACTTCACCAGGCGGTACATCTGAATTATTAAGTTTGTTTTATGGCAGAGTCGATACCAGCCATATCGGTGGCATTCACGGCTTAGATCATGAAGATGAAGATATCTTTGTCACTACCATGAAGTTTAATGAGGTTTACCAGCTACTACTGGACGGGAAAATATTGTCGGCTATTCCCATTAT
>JBLIKM010000046.1:0-9591 GCA_047636295.1 Methylophagaceae bacterium | reverse complement strand
GCCTGGCTGAGTATAAAGTTCAAAGTTAAAACCGGAACCTAATATATTTTTACCTAGATAACCCGCTTCTTTTGCTTCTTGAATAGCCGCTTCGAAACGCTCAATAGGTTCAACGAATTCCCCTCGAATATAGTTATAACCAGCTTGTGCACCGATGGTATAACCCGCGATAATCATACCTTCAATCACTTGATGAGGATTAAAACGCAAAATGTCACGATCTTTACAGGTACCAGGCTCACCTTCGTCTGAGTTGCAGACGATGTATTTTATCCCCGGCATACGCCGCGGCATAAAGCTCCATTTCAAGCCGGTTGGAAAACCTGCCCCACCTCGACCACGTAGTGCTGAATCTTTAAGTTGTTCAATAATAGTGTCAGCACGTGTTTTTTCTTTTAGGATTTTTTCTAATTGCTCATAACCGCCAACACTACGATAAGATTCCAGCGTCCATGGCTGATCAAGATGACGAGTACGGAAACAAATCAGATCGAGTTTCAAATCAACTGTAGATGTGGATGTCATGATGTGAGCCCAGCCAAAATATGGTCAATCTTGTCACTGGTTAAATTTTCATGATAATCACGATTAAGTTGCATCATCGGTGCACCACAACATGCACCCAAACATTCAACCTGTCTCAAGGTATACAAGCCATCTTCGGTCGTTTCGCCTAATTTAATATTCAAACGTGTTTCTATATGTGCGACTACTTCATCAGAACCATTAAGCAGACAGGAAATATTGGTACAGACATTAATCTTATGTTTGCCGACGGGTTTAAGGTCAAACATGGTGTAGAAGGTAGCCACTTCATAAACACTAATCGCAGGAATAGCTAAATAATCAGCTAGGGCACTCATTACAGGCTTAGGCAACCACCCTTCATTAGCGGCTTGCAATATATGTAAACAGGGAATGACTGCTGACTGACTCCTATCTTTTGGATATTTTGCTAGCCACGCATCAAGTTGTTGACGAAGCTCGGCACTAAACAGTTGTTCTTTTGCACCCGTAAGATTCATCGATCAACCTCTCCAAATACAATATCCATGGTACCCATCACCGCCACAACATCGGCTAGCATATGGCCTTTTATCATTTCATTCATCGCCGATAAATGAGCAAAACCTGGCGCACGAATTTTGAGTCGATAGGGTTTATTAGCACCGTCTGAAATCATATAAATACCAAATTCACCTTTGGGATGCTCAACGGCGGTATATATTTCACCCTCTGGCACACAATAACCTTCGGTAAATAATTTAAAGTGATGAATCATCGACTCCATGTCATTCTTCATATCCGTCCGCTTTGGTGGCGCCACTTTAGTATCCGTCGTAATGACGGGACCGGGATTAGTTCGTAGCCAATCCACGCACTGTTTAACAATTCGATTTGATTGGCGCATTTCTTCCACTCGCACCAAGTATCGATCATAACAATCACCTTCAACGCCGATAGGAATATCAAAATCCATCCGGTCATATACTTCATAGGGTTGTTTTTTGCGTAAATCCCAGGCAATGCCCGAACCGCGTAACATTGGGCCGGTAAAACCAAGTTGCAGTGCTCGTTCCGGCGTTACTACGCCGATACCTACTGTGCGTTGTTTCCAAATACGGTTATCGGTCAATAATGTCTCATATTCATCGACACAGTTGGGAAAACGATCGGTAAAATCTTCAATAAAATCGAGTAAACTACCTTCTCGATTAGTGTTTTTTTGTTTAACTTCTTTTTCGCTATGCCATTTTGATTTTTGGTATTTAGCCATGGTATCAGGCAAGTCACGATACACACCGCCAGGACGATAGTAGGTGGCATGCAAACGAGCGCCGGACACGGCTTCGTAACAATCCATCAAATCTTCACGTTCGCGGAAACAATACAAAAATACCGTCATTGCACCAATATCAAGGCCGTGTGCACCTAACCACATTAAATGATTCAATATTCGAGTGATCTCATCAAACATTACTCGAATGTACTGAGCGCGTTCAGGCACTTGCACACCTATCATCTTCTCAATCGCCATCACATAAGCATGTTCATTACACATCATCGACACATAATCGAGTCGATCCATATAACCAATACTTTGATTATATGGCTTACTTTCAGCCAATTTTTCAGTACCACGATGAAGTAATCCGACATGAGGATCTGCGCGCTGAATAACTTCGCCATCCATTTCTAAAATAAGCCGTAAGACACCATGTGCTGCTGGATGTTGTGGGCCAAAATTTAAGGTGTAATTCTTAATTTCAGCCATCATTTATTCCCACTGTAGCGATTATCATCTCGGATAACCCGAGGTACCAAAATACGTTCTTCAATGCTTACTGGTTCGTAAACTACGCGTTTTTTGTCAGGATCATAACGCATTTCCACATTACCAATCAGTGGGAAATCTTTACGAAATGGATGACCAATAAAGCCATAATCAGTCAATATGCGACGTAAATCATTATGACCATTAAACAGGATACCGAATAGGTCAAAGGCTTCTCGTTCAAACCAGTCAGCGCCATTCCATATTAGCGTCACACTATCCACAATCGGATGATCCGCATCAAGTCTCACCTTAAGCCGTAGACGTTTATTATGTTGAATTGATAATAAATGATAAACCACGGCAAAACGAAAGCCTTCTTCAACGGGATCCATATTGCCTGCGCCATCAACCGCGCGACTAAAGCCTTGCTCAGAAGCACCTTTAGTTTGCCAAGATGTGCTGCCATATTGTGAATAATCAACGCCACAAACATCAACTAACAATTCAAAGCCAAAGCGATCGCGTAGTTGCTCACATACCAGCAATATACTTTCCGCAGCCACGTGCAGTGTGAGTTCGTCATTCGACAGCTCACAATCAAATAAATCTGCTGAGAAATGCTGTTCTAAAGTGGCCTTTAACACATCAGTCATAGTGCCTAAATTTCCTGTGTCCGTGCAATAGTATTGGTACGGCGTATTTTATTTTGTAATTGAATAATACCGTACAACAATGCTTCTGCAGTCGGAGGGCAACCTGGCACATAAATATCTACAGGCACAATGCGATCACATCCACGAACAACAGCATAGGAATAATGGTAATAACCACCACCATTAGCACATGAGCCCATTGAAATGACCCATCGCGGCTCGGACATTTGGTCATAAACCTTACGCAAGGCGGGGGCCATTTTATTCACTAACGTACCTGCAACAATCATTACATCTGATTGCCGAGGACTTGGACGAAAGACCACGCCAAAACGATCCAAATCATAACGTGATGCACCTGCTTGCATCATTTCAACAGCGCAACAAGCAAGGCCAAAAGTCATCGGCCATAATGAACCTGTTCTCGCCCAATTAATAAGTTTATCTGCAGAAGTCGTTACAATGCCTTGTTCAAGCACTCCTTCTATTCCCATTCTAGCGCCCCTTTCTTCCACTCATAAATAAAACCGACCACTAATATCCCTAGGAATAAAAACATAGCTAGCAAACCAAAAATGCCAATTTCATCGAGCACAACGGCCCATGGAAATAAAAAGGCAATTTCTAAATCGAAAATAATAAATAGAATAGCAACAAGGTAATAACGCACGTCGAATTTCATGTGTGCATCTTCAAAGGGCTCGAAACCACATTCATAAGGCGAACGTTTCGCGTCATCAGGGCGGCGTGGGCCTAAAATAAACCCCGCCAGTAATGGCATCACACCAAAACTAATACCTATAATCACAAATAACAAAATCGGGAGATAGTTCTCCAACATATTTTAAGTTCTTTTTTAGTTGCTTATAGAAATAATGATCGAATGCATATTCAACCATCCTCTTTTCATTACTCTTATTATCTGGCTAGTAGTACATGCCGTAATTAATCAGATGTAACTATACACTGTCTGAGTCTGAGTCTGAGTAGAAAACGCCGTTTTGTCTTAACTGTACAGTTTGTATTCGTCACTGTATCTAAGTGACAAACTATTACTCATCTTGGTTCATTTTCTATTTTTTAAATGCCTATCTAGGCACCTCATACGAAATACTACTTGAAATAGTCTACTGTATAATCTATTTTTAGCCTTTGCACAGCTTAATAGTCAAGTCACATTTTAATTCAATAAGGCATTTCTTCAATGGCGCATACCACTAAAATTCGTAAATGTTTATTTCCTGCCGCTGGTTATGGCACCCGTTTTTTACCCGCAACAAAAGCGATGCCCAAAGAGATGTTGCCCATAGTCAATAAACCGTTAATTCAATATGGCGTCGAAGAAGCCTTTGAGGCAGGAATGAATCAAATCGGATTTATTGTAGGTCGAGGCAAGCGCGCTATAGCCGATCATTTTGATAATAACTACGAATTAGAACATCAGATTAAAGGCACATCAAAAGAAAAATATTTGGATGATATCCGCACAGTAATGGATAGCTGTGAATTTGTCTTTATGCGCCAACGCGAAATGTTAGGACTCGGCCATGCTATTTTAACCGGCGAGCCAATGATTGGTAACGAACCCTTTGCAGTGGTGCTAGCCGACGATTTATGTGCGGCACCAGCAGAAGGTGATCATGTTCGCGCCTTAAGTCAGTTAGCGGCGCTTTATAAACGTTATCAGTGCAGTATTATTGCTATAGAAGAAGTGCCTGCTGAAGATACAGGTAGTTATGGCATTATCTCGGGTGAAGAAATAGCGCCCGGCATTTATCAAGTCCGTGACATGGTTGAAAAACCTAGGCCTGAAGATGCGCCCAGCAATTTAGCCATCATCGGACGTTATATTCTTACTCCCGAAATATTCACATACTTGCGCAACACCAAGCCCGGCGCTAATGGTGAGATTCAAATCACAGATGCTCTTAAATCGCTGGCACAAGATCGGCAAGTATTAGCGGTGAAATTTAAAGGCCGTCGTTTTGACTGTGGTAGTGTTGATGGTTTTATTGAAGCCACTAATTATTATTATGAAAATGTCTACCAAAAGGAATAAGTCTTAGCCTATACAAAGCGGTTATTTTTTATCGACGTGCATTGTGAGCGCTTAACAATGCAATCTTTGCTGATAATTCAACCGAGCAACTCCATTTATAGGCGAGATTAATAGTCTCGCCATAAGCGTAAACCCCATGTCCCCGAACAATAGTGACTTTGTGGTCAGCAAGTTTCTCTGCGACAGAACGTGGCGATAATTCAATATGTCGATCATAGGGCATGGTTACGACAGGCACCGTTGGGAAGTAGTACTGGCCTTCGAAATCAACCGGCTTAAAATCATCACCATTTAAAGTGAGTGCTATTGCGTGAGGACCATGACTGTGAAATACTGCCTGCGCCTTTTCGTTATGACGATAAACCTCAATATGCAGTAGCGCATCTAATGACGCTCCCTTATTCATAGCACCATCGATATGACATATAACGAGATCATCAGTTTGTAATGTATCCGCGCAACAGCCAGTAGGCGTTAGCCAAACTTCATCGTGCCAGCGAAAAGAGGCATTACCACTATGAGAATCATTGCAGCCGTATTGCCTTAACCAACGATAGTGTTGTACTAAATCACTTTTTAACTGTGCTAAATTAGTTTGCATCAGATTCCTCGTCCACAATTAAATTCTCTATATGCCGTAACCATTGGCCTGCCTGATTACGCTCATCTTCAAACTTAACGGCTTTGCTAAAAGAAGAGCTTGCCAGTGAAAACTGATCTAAATGAAATTGTGTCATACCTAATAATAAATATACCGTACCCACTCGCTTACCTTTTAACTTTTTCAAGCTTTTAGATAAAGGAGCGATTGCATTCTGCCATTGTTCCAAGCCAAAAAGAACGCGACTAAGTTTCAAATCCGACTCACCACTGCTATCTAGCTCAGCTATTTTCTGTAAAATGGGGATAGCTTTAACTGCTTCTTTCGCCGCTAACCAACTATCCGCCAAACGATTTAAATTGTCTAAATCTGATTCAATAACCCCATCCTTAATACCTTGGGTTAATAATTGAGCTGACTTATACGGAATGTTCAAATAACGGTACATATCAGCCAAACTAATAAGTGTTTTCCCATCGCCCAGTTCCAAACGCTGCGCTAACATTTTAAGCGCCAAGGCAGTAAATTCTTTATTTTGTTGCAGATATAATGCTGAAAGCTGTGACCAATACATTACTTGATAGGGATAACGTGTAATAAGTGTTTCTAATACGCTGATAGCTGATTTGTAGTGTTTCAACTCCAAGTGAGCCGCTAGCAATACTTGATACCAAGCCTCTTTGGCTGATTTGTCATTTTTAATGGCAACACTAATATGCACTACCGTTTTTTTATAATTTTTAACTCTATAATAAGCACTCGCCAGCAAAACATGGGCGCTATTGGGGGGTGAAGCTTCAGCTTCCAGCCATTTTTCTAACATCACAATACCTTTATTGTATTGTTCGTCCGCTAAAAGTAACTGCCCTAAATTATAGAGCAGGCTATGACTTACTTTTTCAGGAAGTGCATTAGAATCCAGCGCTTGTTGAAACAGTGAACTGGCCTGCCTATAGTCTTCTAGTGACGAATATAAATAACCCAAGGTTTGCTGCACTACCGCTCTTTCATAAGAGCCTGACGCCGTTTTATCTAACAAAGATTTAAGTTGTATTTCAGCGGCAGTAAATTTATCTGTCTCCATTGCCGCTTGGGCAGTACTCAAAGCTTTATAGGTTTTTTCAGTCAATAAATATTGACTCTCCTCTTTTGCCATCGTTACTGACGTTATCAGCAATAATATGATCAATAAAGCGCGTTTTAAAACTGATAATGTCATCACTTATTTAGCCAATTTGAATTCAATTTCTTGCGTCGCTTGACGCTCGACCGGCTGCCCATCAACACTCTTCGGCTTAAACTTCCATTTCAAAATCGCCTTTAAAGCAGCACTATCAAAGATGTTTTCAGGTTTAGCATTGATAACAACTGGATCTCGTACTCGCCCATCTTTAGTAATTGTAAAGGATATCGTCACGACACCTTCTATTCCCCGACGAGAAGCCATGCGAGGATACCGCGGTGGAATACGCACCAGCGGCATCACATCATCATCCATTGTCGGTGCAGCAATTACTGCTGGTTCAATCTGCGCTACAGGGGCATTTGAAAAATCACCTAAATAAGGGCCACCAGCAATATTTAATGGCACGTCAATCCGTGGCACATCTAGTTTGGGTGAGGGCGATTTAGGCTTGTCCACTTGTTGAGCTGGCGTTTTTGGTGGTGGTGGCTTTTTGGGTGGTGGTAGTTTCTTCGGCAATTCACGTTTTTTAGTTTCTGCTTTATCCTCGCGCTTAAGACGCACAAAATCTAGCAGTTGAATATTTTCTGTTACTTGTCGCTCAATATTTTGTTCCGCAGTCATTTTTTGCATTAAGGTAAATAAACCAAAATTCACTAAAATTGCAAGTAATAAGCCTAGAGCTAAACGCATTGAAATAAAGCCTTTTTAATCCCGCTGAGCAGCAATGGATACATTGGCAACGCCTGCCAATCGTGCTTGATCCATCACTTCAATAAGTAGGCCGGTTTTAGCCTCTTTATCTGCCAAAATAATTACTGAGCCTTCCGGATTTTCGGCATGCATACGCTCAACATTAGCGCGGACAGCGCGACGATCGATTTGCCGTTTATCCATCCAAACTTCATCATTAGGCGTGATCGAAATCATAATATTCGCCAGTTCTTTTTTAACGGCTGTTTTAGCAGAGGGACGGCTTACATCGACCCCTGTTTCTTTAACAAATGAAGTGGTCACAATAAAAAAGATTAATAAGATAAAAACCATATCAATCAATGGCGTCATATTAACTTCAGCTATGGCACCACTTTGGCGACGCGAATGTCTATTTCTCATAATTAATACCTAGGAACCGCAGCCCCATTAATCCCTTCGCAATACATCAGCAAGCGTATCTTCCGCTCGACGCACACGCTGTTCAAGCTGTGTACTAAAATACATACCCGATAGAGCAGCTAATAAGCCGCCCATTGTTGTTATCAAGGCGACTGAAATTCCCCCAGCCATACCTTGTGCGTTACCCGTACCAAATACCGTCAGCACATCGAAGGTTTGAATCATGCCATCTACTGTCCCTAACAAGCCCAACATGGGCAATGCGGCAATAAGCGTGCGAATAGACATTAAATAGTGTTTTAATGATGCCGAACTTTCGGCGATCATCCCTTGGCGAATTTGTTGTGCATACCAGCTTCGACGGTCAGTTCTTCCCTGCCATGTAGCTAATGATCTTTTGATCAGTGAGGGATGAATAAAATAGACAAAAAAATATCGTTCAATAATCATCGTCCACATCACTACCGACGCTATCAATATCGCCCATAACACCAAGCCACCACTTTCTAGCAGTAGTTGAATGTTAAACAGATTATTTGTCAGTGTTTCCATTCAACCTTTCTGCATTACGCGCTACGATTGCTGCGCTTTGCTCATCTAAAATTTGCACTAAACGATTACTTTTGCTTGATATCGCGCTATGGATTAATAAAAGAGGTATAGCCACCGCTAAGCCTAACTCAGTTGTTACTAGGGCCTGTGATATACCACCTGACATCAATTTAGGATCTCCCGTGCCAAACAATGTTATAGATTGGAATGTTTCGATCATACCCGATACGGTACCCAATAGCCCCAACATAGGCGCTATCGCCGCTAACATTGCCAAGGTAATCAAACCACGTTCAATTTTAGGGATTTCTCGCAGAATGGCTTCATCAAGTTTTAACGATAAGGTTTCGACATCCTGCATACCTTCGCTGTAAACCGATAGAATTCGACCCAATGGGTTTTTAAGGCTTGGAGTTGTCTGTTTTTGTTGTTGTGCTACGCCGCGACCAGCAATACCTAAATAAATAAATCGTTGTATTGCTAACAATAAACCAATCGCACCTAAACCCAGAATAATAAACCCTATCCAACCACCTTGCTCAATACGTTCTTTCAAATCAGGTGCCTGAACCAGCAGAGCCATAATCGCGCCGCGAGTGGGATCGACTACCACCGGCATTAACGATCCGTCGGTAGTTGATTCAAAATCAGTTATTAAACTACGTAAACGATCTACGGGTTGGCGCCCCAATTCAACTAGACTGTCAGTTTCAGGTAAATAACGTAAAAACTTACCGTCACTAAAGGCAGTAAATACCCCTATCCTAGTTACATCTCTAGATTCCATCTTACCTTCTGCAGTAATGATAGAGGTGTTGAATTGGCTCACTTTTCCTGACTCTGTCATTTCTTCTTGTAGCATAAGCCACAAAGTACGTAGCTCATCAATCGTCGGTTGCTGTTTTCGCTCTGCCATTACCGTTAAGAACTCAGTTCGATTGGGCTGTTGAGCCGAGACCATCGAGCTTTCCAAGACACTGCGACTATCATTACTTATTTGACGTACTGTACCAAACAGTTCACCTAATGAGCCCGACTTTTCTTGTAACAAACTTTCTTTTTCTGTCAGACCTTTTTCATGATCTTGAAAAGATTGATAGAGTAATGCCATTCTTTGTTCTTCAAAGGCTAACTGTGCTTTTGCTTCGG
>JBLIKM010000045.1:0-9632 GCA_047636295.1 Methylophagaceae bacterium | reverse complement strand
TCGCGTTGTCCTCATTGTAATCACGCGATTACTGCTATCGAAAATGTGCCGATTATTAGTTATCTATTTTTAGGTGGAAAATGTAAACAATGTAAAGCGGCTATTTCAAAACGTTATCCACTGATTGAAGCTTTAACTGGCCTACTTTCAGGTATCGTAGCGTGGCATTTTGGTTTTGATTGGACTTGCTTAGGTGGACTTTTATTAACCTGGTCGCTCATCACCCTGACATTTATCGACATTGACCACCAACTTTTACCTGACAGCATTACCTTACCGTTGTTATGGTTGGGCATCGTTTTTAACTTGTTTACCGTATACACTGACTTATCATCCAGTGTGATTGGTGCTATTGCCGGTTACCTATCGCTATGGCTGGTATTTCATGGCTTTAAACTGGCCACAGGCAAGGAAGGTATGGGCTATGGTGATTTCAAGTTATTAGCGGCCTTAGGTGCATGGTTCGGTTGGATAATATTGCCATCGATCATCTTATTATCATCATTAGTGGGTGCCATTGTCGGTGTGTCACTGATTCTTTTTTGTCAGCATCAACGTAATATCCCCATTCCTTTCGGCCCATATCTCGCTGCGGCAGGTTGGATTGCACTAGTCTGGGGTGATGCCATTACTTATGCCTACCTTGGCTGGACAGGTGCAAGCTAACATTTCATGCTCAAAATAGGACTCACCGGTGGTATTGCCAGTGGAAAATCAACGGTGTGTCGTTTATTTGCCCAACATGGCATTCCAATCATTGATGCCGACGTCATTGCCAGGCAATTAGTTGAGCAGAAGCAAGAAGCTTATAATGAAATTGTCGATACCTTTGGTGTCGATATCTGCCGCCCAAATGGCGAACTCAATCGTCAGTATCTGCGTCAACTCATTTTCACGGATGACAAAGCAAAACAACAGTTAGAAATGATCCTGCACCCGCGAATTCGCTTGCAGTTAATTAAACAAAGTGATGCCTTAAATACACCCTATTGCCTATTAGCAATTCCCTTACTTGTTGAAGCTAATATGGTGGGACTTGTTGATCGTATTTTAGTTGTTGATATCGATTTATCACTGCAAATGACACGCTTGCGCGCGCGCGATAATATAACTAGCGATGATGCTCAGTTTATAATCAATAGCCAAGCATCTCGACAGCAACGTCTAGTCTGTGCGGATGATATTATCCTTAATAATAATGGTTTTAAAAACATCAACAAACACGTTGATAATTTACATAAAAAATACCTTTCTTTGGCAAATAATTCATCATCAGGTTGCTAGCATAACGATAGTCATGGACAATAGGTATTTTTACGTTCTTTAATTAATTTGAATCGCCTGTGCCTGAAAAAATTATCTACGAACAACCGCTCAATGAGCGCATACGCACATTCCTCAGACTTGAATTTTTATTCGCGCGTGTTGATCACGCCTTGCAACATAATGACGAATTAAATAATCGTAACGCAATTGATGGATTGCTCAACCTTTTGTCTGTTTTTGAACGTAGCGATCTAAAACAAGAAATTATTAAAGAATTAGAACGCCTTGTCAGCACACTGTCAGCACTTGAAAACACACCCGGTGTTGATAAACGCGCGCTGGATAATTTGCTTAATGAATTAGACCAGACTTTAGATTCATTACATCTTAATAAAACCGCTATCGGTCAAACGTTACGTGAAAATGATTTTTTGTACAGTATTCGCCAGCGTGCCAGTATTCCAGGCGGAAGTTGTGACTTTGATTTACCCGCCTATCATTTCTGGTTACGTCATACGCCTGACGAGGCTCGCAAACAACAGCTACTCAATTGGCTAAACCAATTTGCGAATATGCGAGCGGCAATTGAAATATCACTTAGACTAATTCGAGGAAGTACTGGCTTTACATCTGCCACCGCTGATGCTGGATTTTTCCAACAAAACTTAGATAGTGGTCAATCCAATCAGTTGATTCGTGTGCAAGTGATGAATGACACGGCCTATTACCCAGAAATAAGTGGTGGTAAACATCGTTTTACAGTACGTCTAATGCACTTTGATATTAACCAACGGGCTAGGCAAGTCACTGAAAATGTCGACTTTTCACTTAGTATTTGTGCAATGTAAATGGCTAACTTATGACTAAAACGATAGTTCAATGTCCACAATGTGGCCAATCCGTCCCTTGGCAAGATAATCAAGTCTGGAAACCCTTTTGTTGCGAACGCTGTAAATTAATTGATTTAGGGGATTGGGCCGCTGAAAATCATCGCATTCCAGATAAGTCACCCGACATTGAACAGTTAGACATAGATGAATATAACCCTTCTGATTATCATTAGTTAAGCTAGCAGGGATATTGTTACTAGATAACAATATGGCTCAGGCATCACCTGCAGTCAGAATACCTTGCTGGTATGAAAATTCTAACATCCGATTTAATGGTATTAATGCTTTGAGACGCGTTTGTTCGTCGACCTCGACCATATTTTTAGTATCTCGTAACGTTTCGTACAAATTAACCAGCGTATTCATTCCCATCCATGGGCAATGGGCACAACTCTTACAGGTAGCACTTTTACCACCAGTAGGTGCTGGGATAAGGCGTTTATTCGGTACGACTTGGCTCATTTTATAAAATAGGCCATAGTCCGTAGCGATAATTAACGTTTCTGCTTTTGAGGCTTTACCTGCGGCTATAATTTGTTTAGTTGAGCCGACAAAGTCCGCTTTTGCAATAATGGCTTCGGGTGATTCTGGATGAACTAATACGTCAGCATCAGGGTGTTTTTCCATCAAGGCTTCAAGTTCATAAAGTTTAAACTCATCATGAACAATACAATGACCCTGCCAGAGAATCATATCAGCACCCGTTTTGTTATTGATATATTTGCCTAAATGGCGATCGGGTCCCCAAATAATTTTCTTACCCTGGGCCATCAAATGCTGAATGATCTGAATAGCATTACTTGAAGTCACAATCCAGTCTGCTCGTGCTTTTACTGCAACACTGGTATTAGCATAAACAACAACTTCATGGTCAGGGTATTGATCACAAAATTGACTAAATTCATCTATTGGGCAGCCTAAATCCAAAGAACACTCCGCTTTCAAGGTCGGCATTATGACCGTTTTTTCTGGGCTCAAAATTTTGGCTGTTTCACCCATAAACCGCACACCACATATTACTAGTGTATTGGCTTGGTGTTGGGCACCAAAGTTAGCCATATCTAATGAATCAGAAACATAACCACCTGTTTGTTCAGCCAAAGCCTGCAACTCATCATCGACATAATAATGGGCAATTAATACCGCATTTTTTTGCTCGAGTAATACTTTTATCTTCGCAACATAATCTTGTTTTTCGGCTTCAGACAGCCACGGATTAGGCGGCACATTATCAATAATATGATCAATTCTTGATTGCAATTTTTTAGGAATTGTTTCTGCAAGACTCATTTTATATTACCCTTAATACTCGAATTTTAGCTTAAATTATAACAAGGCTTGGAGCGCTGAAATAATAGCTACGTTGGCTGGTGGAAAATCGATATCATCTAAATCAGATATAGCACACCACTGTAAGCTTTGACCTTCTTGACCATGGGGTGTTCCATTAAACTGATCGACATGCCAAACATCCAATAAAACCGACCTATCGTCATAGTCATGACAAACAGTCAGTAATGGCTTGGCAGAAATGACCGTAAGAGCCAATTCCTCAAGAATTTCACGCTTTAAGGCATCATAAATCGTTTCACCGGCTTCTACTTTACCGCCCGGAAATTCCCATAAATTGCCCAGATGTTGATGTGCTTGGCGAAGTGCTAATAACACCTCGTTGTCAGTATTAACGATGGTTGCAACTGCGACGTGAATGACCTTATTCATTCAAGCAATACATATAGTGCGCCACAATAAGGACACGATACCTCACCTTTACTTTGTATATCTAAATAGACTTTGGGATGTCCATCCCAAAGCGTCATCTTAGGCATAGGACAACTCAAGGGCAGATCAGTTGGACGGACTTCATATCGCTGTTGGCTACAGGATGTTTCTGGCGTTATATCATTCATCTGAACGGCCCTCGTAGAGTTATCTTAGCCTTAAGGTTTTTCTGTTGTTTCAGCCAAAGTAGCTTGTTTACGTACGCGAATATTCAACTCTTTTAGTTGCGTCTCACTAACGGCACTCGGTGCACTCGTTAATAAACAACTCGCAGATTGTGTTTTAGGGAATGCCATCACATCGCGAATAGATGATGATCCCGTCATCAACATGGCAAGTCGATCTAAACCAAACGCCAATCCACCGTGTGGCGGGCAACCAAATTTCAATGCCTCTAATAAGAAGCCAAATTTATCATCGGCTTCTTCTTTCGAAATGCCTAGCAATTCAAATACTTGGCTTTGTATATCTGCCTTATGAATACGCATCGAACCGCCGCCTAATTCGGTACCATTCAACACCATATCGTAGGCACGGGATAGGCATTTACCTGGATCTGTTTCCAGTAAGCCAAGGTCCGCCTCGCGTGGGGCTGTAAACGGATGATGTAATGCCGTCCAACGATTGGCTTTTTCATCCCAGTCAAACATCGGGAAAGCCACAACCCACAATGGTTGCCAACCATGTTTCACTAAACCTAAATCATGACCTAGTTTAACCCGCAAAGCCCCCAATGCCTCATTTACGATATTAACGCTATCAGCACCAAAGAACACTAAATCGCCCGTTTGTGCTGCGGTGCGTTGCATAATTGAAGCAACAACTTCGTCAGGTAAAAACTTCAAGATAGGTGACTGCAAACCTTCACGACCGGCATCAAGATCATTAACCTTAATATAAGCCAGACCTTTAGCACCATAAATACCGACAAATTTAGTATAATCATCGATTGCCTTACGGCTCAACTCAGCACCAGCGGGCACTCTTAAAGCGGCAACACGACCATTTTCATCATTCGCAGGACCTGAGAAGACTTTAAAATCAACGTCTTGCATTAAATCGCTAATTTCAACTAACTCTAAATCAATACGTAAGTCAGGTTTATCACTACCATAACGCGTCATTGCTTCAGCATACGTCATGCGTGGGAAAGGATTGGGTAAGGCTTGCTCTAAAACGTTAGCAAACAGACTACGAATCATTTCTTCCATCATCGTCATCAGATCTTCTTCTTCAACAAATGACGTTTCGATATCGACTTGGGTAAATTCAGGCTGGCGATCAGCGCGTAGATCTTCATCGCGGAAACAACGTACGATCTGATAATAACGATCCATTCCTGCCACCATCAGCAATTGTTTAAACAATTGTGGTGATTGTGGCAAGGCAAAAAAGTCACCAGGGTGGGTGCGACTTGGCACTAAATAATCACGCGCACCTTCTGGTGTTGCCTTCGTTAGAATCGGTGTTTCGATATCTAAGAAACCCTTTTCATCAAGGAAGCGACGCAATAGGCTGGTTATTGTTGACCGAAACCGTAGTTTTTGCAACATTTCAGGGCGACGTAAATCGATATAACGATGACGTAAACGCACATCTTCACTGACTTCTGCTTGTTCTGTTAGTGGGAATGGCGGTGTTTCAGAACTATTCAAAATATCCATGCGTTTAGCAACGATTTCAATTTTACCACTGCTCATGCCTGGGTTATTGCTACCTTCTGGACGTAATCGTACTGTACCCTCAATTTGTAATACATATTCACTACGCACACTTTCTGCTATAGCAAAACTTGCTACATCTTCAGGGTTACAGACTACTTGAACCAAACCTTCACGATCACGTAAGTCAATAAAAATAACACCACCGTGATCACGACGACGGTGCATCCATCCCGCAATCGTTACTGTTTGACCTTCCAATGTTTCGTTCACATCGCCGCAATAATGGCTACGCATAGTTCAATTCCAATAGTTCAAGTTGTTAGGGTCACACCACAATCAATGTGTGGCACTCAGTTTTTACGACTTATCAATCTTCTCGTCATTGATAAGTTTATCTTTATTAAATTTTGGCACAACAACACCCATTGAGATAATCATCTTTAGACCTTCTTCAACAGTCATGTCCATTTCAATCACTTCAGCTCGTTGTACCATCAACACAAAACCAGACGTTGGGTTAGGCGTGGTTGGAATAAATACGCTGACAACATCGCCATCTGTCTTTGCCTGAACTTCACCCAAATTATCTGAGGTCATAAATGCTAGGCTCCAAACGCCTTTACGTGGGTATTCAATTAACAATACTTTATCGAACGACTTGCCATCAGCAGCCAACACGGCTTCTAAAATTTGTTTTATGCCTGCATATAAATTACGCACAACGGGAATTCTTGCGAGTAACGATTCCCAAGCTGCAATAATGCGACGACCCAAGAAGTTCGCGACAATCATGCCTGTCGTTAATACCATAACAACAGCTAGTACCACGCCAAAGCCTGGAATATGGAAGCCAAGTAAATTATCAGGTTGATAGGCGTGTGGTAACAATAATAGAGTACGGTCTAAAAAATCCACTATTGCACGTACGACTAGAAAAGTAACGCCTAATGGCATCCACACTAATAATCCAGCGATAAGATATTTTTTCATTTCAGATTAGTTCTCTATAGAGAGATACAGTTTTATACTGTTGATTTAGACTTTTTTGATGGCGAATCAGCGCCAGTTCCATTATCAGCTAGATTACGTTTTTTACCACTCTTAAAGTCAGTTTCATACCAACCTTCGCCTTTCAAACGAAAGCCTGCAGCAGAAACCAGCTTGCGTAATGACGCTTCATCACAAGCAGGGCAATGAACTAAGGGCTCATCACTCATTTTTTGTAATGCTTCAAATTGATGCTCACAGGCATCACAATGATATTCATACAATGGCATTAACGTTCACCCTCAAAACTTACACAATAAATTCGTAAGAAATTTTTCAATTTCAATTCAGAAAACAGCTAATTATACCCAAAAACTAAGACGACGGCTTTTATGCTTTAGTTTCATCCAAACAAAAGGTCATCACTATCAATTAATAATTAATCCGCTACACTTCATTTGATGAAAGAAAATCAAGACTGGAAAGCTATCCGTAGCCTTTTACCTTACATAATGGTATTCAAAGGCCGCGTAGCCATTGCATTAACCTTATTAACCTTTGCTAAATTGGCAAATGTTGGTATTCCTCTCGCGCTAAAAGGCGCGGTCGATGCCCTTGATCCTCAACAACAAGACATAATTTATTTACCCATTGCCATGCTCATTACTTATGGTTGTTTGCGCTTAGCAAGCAGTCTATTCAGTGAATTACGTGATGCACTCTTTGCCAAAGTCATTTATCGTTCAGTTCGTCGCATTGCCGACAATATTTTCGAACATCTACATAAATTGTCACTGCGTTTTCATTTAGAGCGCCAAACGGGCGGTATTTCACGAGATATCGAACGCGGCACACGTGGTATAAGCTTTTTAATGAATTTTATGATCTTCAATATTTTGCCAACACTGGTCGAAATAGCACTTGTCACCATCATTCTCCTTACAAATTACGACAGTATCTTTGCCATTATAACGACGACAACTATTTTGTTGTATATCACCTACACCTTGATTATTACCGAATGGCGAATGCGGTTTCGTCGCGCCATGAATGATATGGATTCCAAAGCAAATAATCAGGCCGTTGATAGCTTGCTCAATTATGAAACGGTCAAATATTTCAACAATGAACACTATGAATTGCAACGCTACGACGAAAAACTAACCTCTTGGGAAGGCTCTGCGATCAAGAATCAAACGTCGCTATCGCTACTCAATGTAGGTCAAGGCTTAATTATCGCGACAGGTCTCACCATCTTAATGTTACTGGCTGGCCAAGGCGTTGTTGAAGGTCATTTGTCCTTAGGTGATCTGGTTTTAATTAATGCCTTTTTATTACAACTCTATTTGCCGCTAGGCTTTCTTGGCTTTGTCTACCGTGAAATTCGTCATTCCTTAGCCGATATGGAACGAATGTTTACTTTGCTTGATGAGCAGCAAGAAACGGTCGATAAACTTGATGCATCAACCCTCATAGTCCGACACGGTACCATTAAATTTAATCATGTTGATTTTTATTATGACTCAAATCGACCCATTTTACATGACATTAACTTTACTATTGAAGCGGGTAAAAAAATGGCCATTGTGGGGGCTAGCGGTTCGGGAAAATCAACGCTGATCAGATTGTTATTTCGTTTTTATGACCCCCAATCGGGCAATATTACAATTGATGGTCATGATATTCGGGATGTCAGCCAACATAGTCTCCGCCAAGTCATCGGCGTAGTCCCACAAGACACTGTTTTGTTTAACGACACTATTTATCACAATATTCTATACGGCAATCCAAAGACTGATAAACAAGCGGTTATCGATGCTGCTAAACAAGCCCATATTCATAACTTTATCAAAAAATTACCGCATGGTTATGAAACCTTAGTGGGTGAACGTGGTCTGAAGTTGTCGGGCGGTGAAAAGCAACGTGTTGCCATAGCGCGCACATTGCTTAAAAACCCGAAAATCCTTATTTTTGATGAGGCTACGTCAGCATTAGATAGTCATTCCGAACAAATGATAAATCAACAACTCCAATCCATTAGTACCAATAAAACAACGTTAGCCATTGCCCATCGTCTATCAACTATCATTGATTCAGATTCCATTTTAGTAATCGATCAAGGTAGAATTATCGAACAAGGCAATCATAGAGAACTGCTCGCAGCCCAAGGGCGTTACGCGGCAATGTGGTCACTGCAACAAACTGAAGGTAATAACTAATGAACAATATTGTCGCTTTTTTTATTTTCACTGTATTTTCATCTTCTGTATTAGCACAGTGGCAAATTGAAACGTTTTCGCAGGGCATTAATAAGAACGAAATAAAATCCGCCATGGTCAGAAATGAAGAAGGCTTTGAACTGGCAATATTTAAAACTGCGGAAGGCATAGTTTGGTTAGATTTCAGCCTGTCCGACAATAACTTTGATCAACTATCACAAAATGAATTACCCATTTTTCAAATAGATGACAAAAAACCTGTCAAAATGATTCGTGGTTTCACAGCTACTATCGTGCCGGCTGATGAAGGTATAAAAGCAATTGTGGTCAACGACAGTGAAACGATTTCTACTGAGAGGGACTTCAGTGTTAACCATATTGTTGCGGAGCGCCTACCTGAACGTGTGATATGTCCTATCTGGCAAGGTGACGACCGCCCGCATTTAGGTACTATCGAATCGCTATTCAAGGGCAAAACAATAGGCTTCAAGTACACCTTACTTGATGGCACTAAAGGACAAACATTATTCGTTTTGGATGGTGCAAAAGAAGCAATTAGTACCGCCATATATGAATGACCCAGCACAAATATATACGCTTAACCTTTGGATTTTCCCATTTACATTGGGTTAACATTCCAGGTCAAAAACAGGGGAACTCCAGTAATTCTAAATGCACTCAGTTGCATAGTTCTTGTTCATCTTCGGTTCAGCTTCAGTGTGAGAGACTGAATCGAAATCGTAACAAGACAAATAACTTAAAACATATGAGGAAACACCTAAATGAAATACGGAAAAATACTTATCAGTACACTGTTGGGAGCA